>NZ_JAGGKL010000001.1:0-20000 GCF_017873625.1 Methanobacterium petrolearium
CCAGACGGAGAATCGTTACCAGAAACATCACCACTCAAGACATTGTCCTCATCAACAGACGCAGTGTCATCCACAGCCACAGGAACATCATCCACACCATTCACAGTGAGAGTCACAGTAGCAGTACTAATGTCACCATCAGCATCCACGATTTGGTATTCGAAGCTATCCAGTCCGTTATAATCCGCACCAGGCGTGTAAGTGTAAGAACCGTCAGTATTCATAACAACCGTACCATGAACAGGCCCAGTTACCACGCTCCAAACGTTCCCACCATCACCAGACGGAGAATCGTTACCAGAAACATCACCACTCAAGACATTGTCCTCATCAACAGACGCAGTGTCATCCACAGCCACAGGAACATCATCCACCGGAGTTACAGTTATTGTCAAAGTAGCACTAGCCGTATTTCCTGTTGTATCCTGTATTGTGTAACTAATTACCGGAACTGGTCCATTATAATTAGTAGCAGGAGTAAATGTATACGTGCCGTCTGCATTAATTTTAATGCTTCCCACACCAGGAATGTTTACTGTGCTACCTGCTGAAGCGGTTGTTCCATTTACTGTGAAATTAACCACAGTAACAGGTCCGTCAGGATCTGAAATAGGCAGGTTGCCGTTTAATGGAGTGTCTTCAGGAGTTGTTTTGCTGTCATCATTTGCCACAGGAAGTCCATCAACTGTAGTTATGACTGGGGGCGTTTGATCATTTGTGCTATTATCATCAGTTACGCCTGTTGGTGGAGTCACAGTCGCAGTGTTAGTTAAGGTGCCAGTAGCTGTTGAGCTAACCGTACCTACTATAGTTAAAGTTACACTGTCTCCATTATTTAGAGTTACACCTGTCCAAGCACCAGTAGCACTATTATAAGTACCCACACTAGGCGTGTAACTGGAAGCTGTGAAGTCTGATGGTAAAGTATCAGTTACCGTGAAAGTATCTGTAGATAATATACTTGATGGTCCATTGTTAGTCACAGTTATCGTGTAAGTCAATGTCTGACCAGCCACAACAGGATCCAGACTGTCTGTCTTGATAATAGCTAGATCTGCTATTCGATTAATGGGTGTAGTTAAAGTTGCGTCGTTGTTTGTTGAAACTGGGTCTGTAATACTGGTAGGTACTGTTACGCTAGCAATGTTAGTTAAAGAACCAGTTGCAGTTGGACTTACGGCGCCTATGATAGTTAAAGTGATACTTTCTCCTTCGGCTAGAGTCACACCAGTCCAAGCACCAGTAGCACTATTATAAGTGCCCACACTAGGCGTGTAACTGGAAGCTGTGAATCCGCTAGGAAGAGAATCATGTACCGTGAATGTGTCAGTTGGTAATATTGTTGAGTTTCCATTGTTAGTTACTGTAATTGTATAAGTCAATCCTTGACCAGCCACAGCAGTCGTCTGATTTGTAGTTTGAGTTATTGCTAAGTCTATTGGAGCATCGAGTTCCCAAACGAACTCTATTCCATCTCCACCAGAATTAGCCCCTACACCTATCCAGAAGAAACTAACGCTGGTTATGTTATATCCATTAATTTGTACAGAACCTGCTGCTGTTCCTTGTGTTGAGTCCATTGAAGCTTCAGGCCTATTTTCTACTGTATATACATTAGGAGTTCTTTGAATAGTCGTTGAAGTGACCTCAAAATGAGTTGGACCAGATAATTTGGTGATAGTTAACCCAGAAGTTGTCAATGTTAAAAGGGCTGAACTAGATGTTGTACTATATGCACCACCAATCCTGTCAATATGAAGAATTGGGTTGTCTACTGGCCTACTGAATGTAAATGTTATAGTTCCATTGTTTGCATTGTTTATAGTGTTCCAATTGAGAACAGTTTCAAATGAAGCATGATTTGCTGCCGAAGAATTACTGAAAAATGCAGTGTTCGTATTTGTTGTTCCAGTAGGTGTTGATGTTACAGTAGCAGCTCCTGATGTAGTTTCTGTTACATTAACTTTAATTGGACCTGCTGTGGAGTTGTAGCTAGTGCCTGAACCACCCCATGTACCTGTCATGTCAGCTGCGCTTGATGCGCCTATTATGCTGAGGATTAGAAAAGCCGTCGCAATCACTAGAATCACTTGTTTTCTAATCTTTTCACCTCCTTTAAGCTTTTTTAAGACCCTAAATTATATTTTAAAATCAAATAAGAATATTCTGATCGAATAATAATATGCTATTCAAATAAGAATATTCCAATAAGAGAAAAATATAGATTTAAGATCATATGTTTATTGAAATGGAATAACATAAAAAAGAAGTTATGATACAGTGATGCACGTGTATGCATTAAGGCAAAGTATAAATATAAAAAAAAAAGCTCAACTGAATTATAGTAATAATGATTACTATTTGTTAACAGGTCTCATTAGGTGACTGGATTGAAACGAATAACAATTGGCGTGGACAAAGAAGTTGATTTAAAGTTCAGGAAAAAAGCATCACAAATATACAATTTTGAAAAAGGATGGTATAGTAAAGCAGCAAATGATGCTATGAAAAGTTGGGCTACTGAAAGTAAATCAATTACAGAGGATATCCACAATTTGATGAATTCCATAAATCCAAATCATTGGGAAACCTTGAAACATGAGATTAATATAAATAAAACTGATCCAGTTGAGAATATAGAAGATTTTATCAATTATATTAATCATGAAAGCAATTATAACTTAAAAGTTGAAGGAAAAAATGGTCAGATGATTGTAGAATTAAAAAATGCCGTGAAATCAGATTCAAATGACCATTTAGATGATCTAGAAAACAATTTAATGACACTGATGATGTTACATCTTATTATTAGAATTATTATATTATCACTAGAAGAAGCTACAAAAGACAAATATGTAGTTAGTGGCATTGGATCCGTACCCCCTGTTTACATAAATAAACTCAAAAAATAAAGTTTACACCATATAAGTCACTGAAAACTCTTTTTAAAACCGAATGTTTAAATAAAATTGTTCTTATGTGCCCATTAAATTATTGTATTACTAATCTATAAACTAGTTGGATAAAATGAGTGCAATAACAGGGATATTCTACAGAAATAATCAGGAAATCAACCCCAAACTCATCCAAAAGATAAATGATCGTCTATCACATCGAGGCCCTGATGGTTCTGCAGTTTGGTGTGAAGGATCCGTTGCTTTAGGTCATCAGATGCTCCATACAACACCCGAATCATTGCATGAGAAGCTGCCATTTTATGACGAGAAACCTGGTCTTGTTATCACTGCTGATGCAAGGATTGATAATAGAAGAGAGTTGGCTAAAGAATTGGACATTGAAGATAATGAGTATGTATCAGACAGTTATTTTATATTGAAGTCATATGAAAAGTGGGGTGAAATATGCCCTGAATATTTATTAGGTGATTTTGCTTTTGCTATTTGGGATGAAAATAAGGAAAGACTTTTCTGCGCCCGAGATCATATGGGTGTTAAACCTTTTTATTATTATTTAGATGATGAAATGTTTGTTTTTGGGACTGAAATAAAGGCTATTTTAACAATCCCCAATATAACTTGTGAACTGGACAAAAACAAATTAGCAAATTATTTAATGATTGTTGATTTTTTCAATAAAGAGAATACATTTTATGAAAATATCAAACGTTTACCCAACGCATTTTCTATCATACTTGATGAAAATTTTATTGAAAAACGTAGTTACTGGAGATTAAATCCAAAATCTGAGATAATTATGGATTCAAAAGAGGATTATGCTCAAAAATTTCGTGAAATATTCACTGAAGCTGTAAAATGTCGTTTAAGGAGTTATTCAATACCGGGAGTTATGTTAAGTGGTGGGCTGGACTCGTCTTCTGTAGCTAGTATTGCACAAAAAATATGCTATGAAGGAGGAGGAACTAAAAAAATACATAGTTTTTCCTATGTTTTTGATGATCATCCTGACATTGATGAAAGAATTTACATTAACAAAGTTTTAGAGAGAGGAAAAGTAAAATCGCATTTTATCAAATGTGATGATATTGATCCGCTGGAAAGAATTAATGAAAAAATAAAGTTTGGAGATCAGCCCATAAACACATATCAGACTGGTGTGATCCATAGATCACGGCAAAAAATGTATGAACAAGGAGTCTGTGTCCTTTTAACAGGTGAAGGGGGTGATCAAATTCTTTCACATGGAAATAATTACTTAGATGAACTTCTAGTTACTTTTAAATGGAAAAAATTTATGCAAAATATAAATTATATTGCAGATGTTCAAGAATTAAGTAGGTTTAAATTGTTTTTAAATATTGTTTATCGCACGTTAACTTATTATTTATTTCAGATCTCTTTTTTTTACAGTTTTTTCAAAAAAAACCATAATATTTTAAACAAAAAGTTCCTTAAAACAGCCCATATGCGTAATTTGGATGATGTAGTGAAATTTCGTGTTCCACACGCAAAAAAAGTTCATTATTATCATATTGAACTTGGACAACACCAGTTAAGTTTTGAGATACTGGATCAAGAAAGTTCAGCATATCATATTGATACCCGGCATCCTTTTTATGATAAAAGACTTGTTGAATTCTGTTTTGCCATACCAACTGAAATGAAAGTTAGGTTTGGTTGGAGTAGATATGTGTGTAGACTTGCAATGGATGAAATTTTACCAGAAGAAATTCAGTGGCGTTCTACTAAATCAATTGTAGGAAATGTGAGTGCTAATAAATTTTTATCAAATCAAGAAATGTTTGAAAAAGTAATTAATGATCGTGAAAAAGTTATAAAAAAATATGTTAATATTGAGAAGCTTCATGAAATTTATACCAAAAAAAGTTCAAAAAATGTTAATCTTTTATGGCGTGTATTGTTATTTTATTTATGGCAACTAAAGAAAAACAAGCTTTAATCTAATTCAAAGAAGCTTGGAACATACCATCACCATCTATTCCATCGTTTATTTTAAGTGTTATTGTTCTTAAATCGCCATGCAAGATTAATTTCGGTTTTTTGTAAATTTTCTTGTTCACTAGATCACTATTATCCACGTTATCATCTCTTATTCTCAATGTTTTGTGAAAAAAATGGAATAATCATTTGAAGACATCATTCCTTTTTAATTCCATATTTTATTGTATTCGGGTTATGAAGATATTTTGAACGTCATTATATTGATCCCAATCGTAAGGTGCTGAAGAGCCGTTTTTACTGGCAGAAAGCGTGTAAATTCCCACATGATCCGCCTTAACTGTAATATGTAACACTGCAGATTCTCCACTTGATAAAGATCCTATATTCCACGTGATTTTCCCAGATTCATTATCATAAACTGCTTCTTTATCATTGCCAACATATGTTAATCCAATTAATAAATCATCTATGATAATATTATCACAGTTGTCAGGTCCTTTATTGGTTACAGTAACTGTTATCACAATATCCTGACTACTATTTGTTTCCACATTAATTTGTCCATTAACGTCCTGTTTTACTTGAATGTCTGCAGCTGGGGCAACTTTTAATTTTCTAGTTTCATAGTTGATCCATGATCCACTTTCAGTTTGATTCACCGAAACTAACGAAGCATTAGTAGTTAACTCAGATGTTTGAATACCCGTAGAATTCACCTGTAAATAAATTATAATAGCTGCCAAACTATTCGCTGGCAAATAATCCACATAATACGTTAAATTCTGACCATCAAAGACAACTCTACTTATACCACCCAATGGAACAGAATATCCTTTGTATATGAGCCCAGAACCAATACTATACTTCACAACAATACCCGTAGCAACATCAGGACCATAATTCTTCACATAAGACACATAAGGAGGGGCCTCACCAAAACTATAAGTATCATTCCGATTAGGATACCACTCATAATTACGAACTAAAAGATCAACTATTGACTGATAACTGTTGGTGAATGTCAAATTCATGGTTTGTTCATTATTAGCTGAACACCAGTCATATGGTGTTGAATTGATCTTTGTTGCAGTGTTAAACAAAGTTCCATTTGTTGCAGTGACATTAACATATATTTCTAGTGTTTTTATAGTTCCACTGGTTAAACTGTCTATGTGCCATACGTCTGAGTTATAACTTTCTCCAGCAGAATGACCAGTGTAAACCATTCCAACAGGCAGCGTATTATTTATATCAATATTAGTTGCGGTATCAGGTCCATTGTTTATCACGTTAATCCGAATAATTGCAGTGTTGTCTGAGCCATTGTAGGTGATGGTGTCCTGTTTTACTTGAATGTCTGCAGCTGGGGCAACTTTTAATTTTCTAGTTTCATAGTTGATCCATGATCCACTTTCAGTTTGATTCACCGAAACTAACGAAGCATTAGTAGTTAACTCAGATGTTTGAATACCCGTAGAATTCACCTGTAAATAAATTATAATAGCTGCCAAACTATTCGCTGGCAAATAATCCACATAATACGTTAAATTCTGACCATCAAAGACAACTCTACTTATACCACCCAATGGAACAGAATATCCTTTGTATATGAGCCCAGAACCAATACTATACTTCACAACAATACCCGTAGCAACATCAGGACCATAATTCTTCACATAAGACACATAAGGAGGGGCCTCACCAAAACTATAAGTATCATTCCGATTAGGATACCACTCATAATTACGAACAAATAAATCAATTATACCAATATCAAACTGCAAATTCACATTTTGATAATCCACTGTCACATTTAAAGTTGATAATCCAAATGTCGTTCCAGTGAATATAGTGGAAGTCATTCCATTAATTGTGGTGCTGTTTGTTGGATTTACTATTCCCAAACTAGACGTAAAGTATACGGGAATACCATCAGGAAGATGACCTTGACTAGATGTGTCTATACCCATATTGTCATGAGTCAAATCAACATTAACAGCCAAATTACCCCCAACAGGAACATTAGTTGCATTAGTACTAGCTGTTAAAACTAACCAGGTGGTTGCATTCACTTTGCTGTTTACTTTTCCTGCAGTTTGTGGGTCGGTTCCTTGGAAGTTGGTTCCCCACCAATTATTAGTAGCATTAACCCCCGCTGCAGTACCATATACATCTCTATTTCCAGTATTGTTCAAAATACGATTAAAGTTAATTTGAGTGTTAGAAGCATATGTGAAGATGGCACTTCCCCAAGTTGCCTGGTTGTTAGTTAAGGTACTACTTGTAACATTTAAATTAGAGGAACTAGAGGCATATATAGCACCACCATAATTACTTGCTTTATTACTACTAAAAGTACAATTAACTACAGCACAATTAGCGTAATTAAAGATTCCTCCACCATTATAAGCGGTGTTACTTACAATAGAACAATTTGTTACAGTGAAATTACCATCACTATTGTAAATCCCCCCACCATTACTAGAAGTGACGGCATTTACAGTGTTATTTGAGATAAAACCACCAATAACAGTGCAATTACCAGAATTGTAAAAAGCACCACCATAAGCATAAGTACCAGTCACAGTATTATTCTGAATAAACCCACCAATAACAGTGCAATTACCAGAATTGTAAAGAGCACCTCCATAGTTTGCTTTATTGTTCAAAACAGAAGTGTCAATAACTGTTATAATGCCTCCTGAATTGTAAATTCCACCACCATAAACAGTTGCGGTATTATTCTGGATGCAAACACCAATAACAGTACAATTACTTTGATAATTATAAATTCCACTACCATAAGTTGCAATGTTATTTAGAACATAACTTCCATTAATATTACAATTAGCTCTATTGTAAATCCCACCACCATAATAATATGCAGTGTTATTTTGGACAATACTATCAGTAACCGTGCAATTACCCCTGTTATTGTAAATCCCACCACCATTTCCTGCAGTCGCAGTGTTACTTAGAATTGAACAATCATTAACAGCAAAATAACCACTATTGTAAATAGCACCACCATTCCAGGCAGTTGCAGTGTTATCTAAGATGGAACAATCATTAATAACACAATAACCACTATTGTAAATAGCACCACCATCATTTACTACAGTATTATTAGCAATAGAACCACCGATAACAGTACAATTACCAGAATTGTAAATAGCACCACCCTTACTTGCATTGTTACTCATAAAAGTACAGTTAACTGTAGTTAAATTACCCGCATTGTAAATAGCACCACCATTTGTTGCATTACCATTTATAAGAGTTAAATTTTGGAGGGTAACATTCACCCCAGTATTTACCTTAAATATCCACGTAACATTTTCCGCGTCAATAATTGCAGATTCACTTCCTTTCCAATCATCAAATCGGATAATCATATCCTTAACAATGGTTAATCCCCTGTTATTTGCCCCAGAATATGTTCCTTTTCCAACATTAACTGTTCCTGTAGTTTGAACTTCACTTAAAGCTTTTACTAAATTCTCGAAGGGATAATCCTTGCTCCCGTTACCAGTAGAATCATTTCCATCCGTGGCGACATAAACATTGTTTCTGTCTATTATCTTAACACCACTTACAGTTTGACTGTCAACTCTAGCATTTACTGCCCCAATAGCAAGTATTGATCCCGCAGTGAATGTTGTTGTGGCGTTTAAACCGTTACTTATAGTTCCAGTTACTGAGGAAAAGTTTCCAAAATTAGAAGTAAACAATACGTTAACATCAGGAACTGCTTTTCCATAAACAGCTAAAGTATCTTCACCAGCCGAGTTATAATTTAAATTAACATTTACAATTGAAGTTTCACCACTACCCACCAGATCATTATTTAAACTAAGCACAATCCACGGATCAGCAACGACATTTCCATTTACTCTCCCAACGGTTTGAGGATTGGTTCCCTGGAAATTGGTTCCCCACCAGTTATTAATAGCATCAGCACCTGCTAAACTGCTATATATATCATAATTTCCAGTGTTGTTTAGGATACTGTTGAAGTTTATTTGAGTGTTGTTATTGTCTGTGTAAATTACGCTACCAATATATGCCGTGTTGTTTAAGATAGAACTGCCAGAGATGGTGCAATTACCGGTATTGTAAATCCCACCACCATAAAATGCGATGTTGTTGATGATGGAACCATAAGTGATCGTACAATTACCAGAATTGTAAATAGCACCACCATAACCATTGGCACCAGTTGCAGTGTTGCCAGCGAAAGTGCAGTTAATTATAGTTAAATTACCTGCATTGTATATAGCTCCTCTATTCGCTGCATTACTATTTATGAGAGTCAAATCTTTGAGTGTTAAATTCACCCCATCCACAACGTTAAATATCCATGTAAGATTTTCCGCATCAATAACAGCAGCCCCACTTCCTTTCCAATCATCAAATAATATGTTAATATTCTTAATAATGTTTAATTCTCGATTATTTACCTCATAATAGATACCATTCCCCAGATGGACCGTTCCGGAATCAGGAGCCTGATCTATGGCTTTTGCCAATGTTTTATATGGATTTATAAGACTCCCATCTCCCGTATCATCATCCCCATCAGCTGCAACATAAATGTTATACTGATTGGAAAAACGTACAAAATCAAGCCAACCACAATCAAAACCACTAGATGTACTTGAATCTTTACTATAAGTCCAGTTTAAAACATGATTTCCAGAACCTAAAATAAAAGTCATGTTTGCCCAATCTTGCTCACCACTTATGCTGGATTGTAGCACACCATCTATGTAAAAACTTAAAAAATCATGAGATAATTCCGATGAGACTTTCCAGGCAAATTGTAAGTATCCGGGACCATCAAACTGAGTAGTCACCCATGTTAACTCATTATCCCATATAAATCCACTTTGAGCTGAATCAGCATCATTTTGTCCCATATTCTGAGTTCCAAACCAAACAACATTTCCGGTTCCACTTGTATCCCAAATAAGATCTTCATTTTCCAATGCAACCCCAATAAAAAGTGGCCCCTGCCATCCAATTGTAGCAGAAGATTGATTTTCAGGGTTAGCTATGTTATATACATAAAAACCAAATGTTCCATTGTACCAGTTACTATTTGGCGTGGTGTTTATACCCAAATATGTTGAGGGTTGATAAGCATCTCCTGCATCCGCTTCATGAGAACCATTCTGAATATCAAATAATCCATCGGCCTGTAAAAGATCCACCAAATTGTGAACGGTATATGAGTTATCATAGTAAAACTTACCATATTCATCTAATGTGGCATCAAGATGCCAAATGTATAAACCACTGATAGGTATTCCTGATCTTAGTCCATACTGTGGTTGATTATACCAATAAATAGCCTGATCATTTCCAGTTTGTTTCCTATATTCAACCATGTAAAATTCTTTGTTATCCGCGTTCTGGAATTGACCTGGAACTATTACTACACTACTATGGGTTCCATTTAATTCTTCAGGGTTAAAAATCAGTTGCTGATCAATGGCATTGATATCAGTTACATAATATGGTTCTATCCATCCAAGAAGTAATTTAAAGAAACAATTGAAATCACAAGACCCCCCAGACATCATATCCAAACCACCCACACCGTAACCGGGACCATTTACATTTCCGCCGCTTGATACTTCATAATCATAAAGGTCAGGCAACCCTAATAAGTGCCCAGTTTCATGTATGTCTGTTTTTGGACTGGATGAATACCATGCCCACATATATTTCTTCAGTTTTACTCCATCAACTGTGAAATCACTATCAGTTGAAACAGCATAAGACCACCATTGACTTCCCCAACCCTCATTAGGACCTGTCCATTTAAGCGCAACCCCCTCCATATAACCATCATGATTATTGTCGTATTGTGAAAAGTCCACAGTACTATCATAATAACTCATGACTTCCATCATTAGTACCATTTTATCAGTATAGTAACTACGGTTATATTGTGCAGTATACCATCCTACAACATCTCCAGTGATGTTAAGCAATCCATACGAGGACATATAATACCAGTTATGCAAACTTTCGTAAGGATAATAATTTATTGAAGTATCATGAGCTTGACTACCATCCCCAAAGTATATGGATTCTATTTCAGTAACTGTCTGATTTTCGTTATGGGGGTAATCCGGGAAATCAACCAGCATTATCAACATTTTTACAGTTCCTGTTGAAGGTAAAGATGTAGAAGTAGGTCGTGACGCAGAAGGTTCTAGAGTTTCATTCGAGTCATTAGTTATGTTATTCAGTTTCTGATTTAAATTGTCAACTAAACCAGAATCCGTATACTGATCTCCTATTGCAGTAACATTTGCAATCCTTTCATCCAGGGTCCCATCTGCTTGATATTGTGCTATTTGTTCATCTGTCGGCATCTCTGTTGCATATGCACTGCACATCATGAAAATAATTCCAAAAAGGAATAACATTGTAAACGCGATAAATTTACTTTTTTTAATGAAAACCCCTCCTATACTCATAAACTTTTTAAAATCCGTTTAATCCAAGATAAAAATGGTGCAATTTTAACCACCTAATTCAGAATTATCTCTTCTTTGTTCAATGCGGTTTTATGCTATAAAACATATATAACCTCTTAAAATACATATAACCCATTTTATCATCATATTTTTGTTTATTTCGATTTCATTGCCCTTGTAAGTAGTATTAAATCTCCTCAGTTGTACTGTGAAAAGGACGTTCAATTCTACAATAATTTGAATAAACTAAAACATAAAAAAGAGATTTAAATGCAGAAACGTTGCATTCCGCATTTGCATAAAGTATATATGTAAAAATAATATAATAATTAAAAATAAATTTATAGAAAGAAATAAAATAAAGCAATTAAAAAAGACATAATAACTATATTTATTTGCCAATTTTAGAAGAGCATCCCCAGTACCAAAACCAACCTCTAAAACCTTCTTTCCTTTGCCTATATTCAGTTTTTCCACACCTGTTGTAACATATTTTTCTCAGGCTTGGCCATTACATCGTACCACTTGCTCATCTCATCATAGCTGTTTTTGGCATCTTTTTTAGAACGTGTGCCCCTTGAAACTTCTTGTTTATCAGATGGCATGGTAAACATACCAGTTCAGTTATTTAAAATTTATTTCAAATAGTTTTTTGGGTTTTCAACCAACTTCATCCATCAATCCTGATACTGAATAATACTGATGGATCAATTAATCATCCATGAAAAAAAAGTTTAACTGAACTGAAAATTAAAAAAGAGAATTACATTACTAATTTCTTTATGATTGATTTATTGAAAAGAATAAGATGAATAGCGGGGCCTAGATTTGAACTAGGGCTCTCGGGGTTATGAGCCCCGCGGGATCACCAGACTACCCCACCCCGCTGTACTATCACTGTTGAATTTCTAGCTATATAAAGGTTTCCCTTAACTGGCCAGTTAACCTATTGCCTCTAAAAATTAATACAAAAATAGTAAACCCCCTGTGTTAAAAATGTAACGATGTTAAAGCTTAAAAAAACAGAAATTTATAATACAAATTCAATCATCACTACCCATATCAATTACTTGTACTTAATCTAATCTTTTTGGATTACCGTTAAATCTTATTTGATTAAATTATCCGCGCTTGGAATTTTAATTATAAAATTAGCACCATCTTCCCCATTGAAGTCTAGAGATCCTTCAGATTGTTCTACAATCGTTTTAACGAGCTGTAAACCAAATGTATCCGTTTTTTCAAGTTCAATGTGCTGTAATCCAATACCATTATCTGAGACTTTAATAACTAGATTTTCATTAACAAATGATAATTCAACCCCAATTTTTCCTTTTTTATTGTTGGTGAATGCATGTTTAAATGAATTTATCACGAGTTCAGTTACTATAAGACCTGAAAGCACGGTTTTTTCAATATCTAAATATATTCCGTTGGTTTTAATACTCATGTCAACATTTTTAGCTCCGTGAGAGTGTGAAACATCGCTTAATACACTTTCAAGGTAATCTTGCGCATTTATTGTTTGCAAATCAGGTGAGTGGTATAATTTTTCATGAATCATTCCAAAAGACCGTAGGTAGCTTCGTCCATCTTGTAATTTTTCAACCATCTGATCAATCACATAATCTGAATGTAATCTGTTTAGGCTGGATATCATTTTCATATTTGCTACAACACTACTATGCATGTTTTCAAGGGTTTTTTGATTTTTTTCAAGAGATGCTCGGGTTAATCTGTCCGAACTCTCAAGATTTGATAGTTTAGCCTTGAAATCGTGTTTAATGCCCTGAATTTCTTTATCTTTTTCTTTAATTTTGTTAATCATCTGACATTTAACTTCTTCAAGAGCTTTTTCAGTGCTTAACCTCTTAGATATTTCTAAATCTAAATTTGAAGTGATTTCATCAAGTTCTTTCTGATTATTTATGATTTCTTTTTCTAAATGTTTCTTTGATTCTTTTAGGGAAATTTCAGAGTTTTCAAGACCTGTAATTCTTCTTTTTAGTGTGATGATTTGGTTTTGTGAGTTTTTGGTTTTAGTTTTTTGTTGGTTTAGTTCAAGTTTTTTGTTTTGGAGTTGGGTTTCGTTTTCTTGACGGAGGTTGGTTTCGTTTTCTAGGGAATTTGTTAATTTTTGTAATTCGTTGCTTATGTTTTTTATTTCGTTTTCTAGTTTTGTTATGTTTTCCTTAAATGATGTTTCTCGTTCTTGGAAAAGCTTGATTTCACTCCGTTGATTTGAAATGGTCGCCCTTAAACCATCAGATTCACTTTTAAATTTTGAGTCATTATCATTGATTATTTTTTTCAAAAAATTAATTTCCTCTCGCTTTCCAGATAATTTAGATTTATACGATCTTTCAATATTATCAAACTCATTATTTTTCTCTTTAATTGACGACCGGAGTTTTTCAATCATTTTTTCATGATTTTCCAGGTTAATGTGGTGTTGAGTGAAATCGCGCCCTACTAATTGATACTCTGATATCTCTCTGTTTCTATCAAAATTAACCTTGCTCACCCATTGCCACCACTTAGTATCTCCATTAAGCATTTTCATTGGTAATTCAAAGATCTTAAGTTTTTCTTTGTCAAAGGATTCCAGTTGGGCTTTCATTTTTTCTAGATCATTTTCTGAAAATGAACAGTCAAAATTCGCTTCATTTTTAAAACCAAAACAGTTATAATACGTTTTATTTGCAAAAGTGAGCTCTAAATCCTTATTGAATCTACATATGATCTCACTTTGATCATCTACCACCGAACAATAAAGCTTTTCATTTCTCTCCAAATGGTCTTTTCTTCTTTTGATCTCAGTTATATCATTTAAAAGCACAACAAGACCATCTAACAGTTTGTAAACTTTTATTTCAGCAGTTAAGGGTATCAGATCATTTTCAAAACTTTTTATTATACTTGAAGGTGAGTTAGTTTCTAATGTTTTATTACACATAATAGCAATGTCTTCATCCCAAATGGATTTAATGGACTCAGAAATCGACTTTCCAATTGTATCCTCATTTAAGTCTAAAAGCTCTTTAATTTTATTATTACAATAAATTGATTTTAAATCCGCATTAAAAGCTATTATCGCCTGATCAATTGTATCTAAAATCTCAAAATGTAGTGTTTCTCTATTTTTTTGAGATTCTTCCTCTTTAATTTTTTGAGTTAAATCTTTAAATATTAGGGTAGTGCCTAAAAACTCATTTTCATTCCCAATGTAATTTAGGTTATATTCTACAGGAACAATCGACCCATTTTTTTGTTTAATGGTGGTTTTTTGTGTAATTTCGGAGTTTTCGTTAACTATAAATTTTTCTAAATAAGTTTTAACCTTTTTGTCATGTTTAATCTCTTCAATGGGGAATATTTCGTATATGCATTTGTTTATTATTTCTTCAGGTGTAAAGCCAGTTAAAATGTATGCAAAATTATTGAAATATCTTATCAATCCTTTAGAATTAATAATGATTATTCCCAAATCTTTTGAATTGCTATCAAGATGTTTCCCAATTTCTAATAATTTTTTTCCTGTTTTTTGTCCAGAAAGTGCATTTTTAATCTTAGTTTGCAGCTCTTGTTCTTCAAATGGTTTTATCAAATAAGCCTCAGGATTAGTACTTTCAGCTCTTTCACGGATTTCAATGTCGTCATAGGCAGTTATATAAATTATTGGGACGTCATTTTCGCTTTTAATTTCTCTAACGGCATCTACTCCGTCCCCTTTACCCTTCAACATCATATCCATCAATATTAAATCTGGTTTAATATCTTTAGCTTTTTTAACCGCCTCTTCACGTGAAAAAGCAAATGATGGAACTTCATAGCCCCAGTTTTTCAGTTTTCTTTGGATTTCCATTGCAGTAAGTCCTTCATCTTCTACTACTAATATTTTTGCCTCTGACATTGACTCCCTCCAAAATAATGATTAACATTGTTTGATGTGACCAAGAATCTCTTTGACCCATATAAATTGCATCTATATGAATTCTACAAAAATTTACATGATATTAAGTTCGAATAATGGTTTAAAATCTATTTTTCCAGAAATATATCCTTAGTTTGGTTATTTGTTAATTCTAAACAACTTAAACCAGATGAATCGACTAAAACTCTCAAAATGGGCTTAATTTTATATTTATGATGTTAATAAGTTCATCTTTTCCCCAGTAATCCTTGAAATAGTTTAGCGATAACTCCCTCTTTGTCTGGTCCAACAGGAGTGTAAGAAGCACCCACAATATCAGCACCCAACTGCATTATTGAATTATAAGCTGGAGATTGAATATTTTTAATAACAAAAGGTTCACCAAAAACAGAAGCCCGACTAACTTGTGGATCTTCAGGTATTGATGATATAACTGGAATTTCAAGAATGGATTCAATTTCTCTAACAGATAAAAATATTTTATCATTATTGCATCGATTTACTACAGCTCCAATGATATTAATTCCAAGCTTACTAGCAACAATTTTAGTCTTGAGGGCATCTGCCACTGATGGAACTTCAGGGGTTGTAATTATAATAATCTCTGCAGCTGCAGCAATTGCTGTCAACGCACCCTTTTCCAGTCCTGCAGGAGCATCAATGAGAAGAATATCCGTTTCTCCAATTAAGGATGTTAAAACTTCATTTAAACGTTCGATTTTTACATTGCGAAGGTTTTGTAAAGATACTCCTGCAGGTATAACTTTCATTCCGGCAGGACCATCATAAACAGCATCATGAATATCAGCATCACCTAAAAGAACATCATATAACGTTATAAATTTATCTTCCATACATAAAACTAATTCAAGATTCGCCATTGCAACATCAGCATCTAATAAAATAACTTTTTCACCGAAACTTGATAGGGCAACTCCAAGATTGACTGTCAAAGTTGTTTTACCAACCCCTCCTTTTCCTGATGCAATTGTAATAACCCTTGTCATGATACTCCTCCTGATTCCTAATTTTTTTACAATTGTATACAGCAATACTAGTGAAAATCTGAAATCTCACCTCATTTTTAATTCCAAATGGCAATAAATATCAATCCTGAGATTGAAAGTTTTCAACCTTGTAAGATCATCCACGAACTTCTTTAAGCATTGCTCTGATAATAATTAAAACAGGACAACCAAGTTGTCTTTTGATACCCTTATTTTCTAATTTATCTGTGTAATCTCGAAATTTACATCCCTTTATTTTGATTTTTATTGAATTATCATTGCTCTCAATTTGATAATTGTCAATTATTTTGTAAAATTCGTTTAATATTTCAAAAAGGTCATTCAGTGCTTTTTTAGGATTTTTTGAATCTATTTGATATTCCCTATTTTCAGCTTCTTGCTTCAATGTGTACCATATATCTTTTCCAACAACTTGTGTTACTCCACCCACACCTTCTCCTAAAACAGAGCACAGCCCTATTGTATAACCTTCTAATACTCTCATTAACAATGAGGATAACTGATGATCAGTTTTTTCTTCATGTGATAATGATAAATCCATTTTAACACCTAAAAATTTGATTTGAATCTTAAAAAGTTTTGATCTTTTTTTAACAATTCTCGTATCATTCCGATGTTGGTATTTTTATCTGTTATAATAACCAATGCAAATTTTTCATTTAGTTTTCCAATTAGAATTTTTCCTATGTCTGTTTCAACAATTAATTGTTCTAACACCCCATAACTTATTGTTTGCATCATTTCTTGTAACGCAGCTAAAGCAGCTAACGGAATGCGTCCTAATTCAGATTTGCCCTCATCATACTGAGCTAAAGGCCGTCCCTCCTGATCTATCAATAACAATTCTTTGACACCCTTAACCCTATTAATCGATTTTAAGATTCTTTCATAGTTTTTATTCGTATTATAAATTTTTATATTCTCATTTTTAAATTTTAAGTCGTTTTTTGTATTATTATTTGTTTCCGCCATTTTTACTTCAACCATTTAGTGTCTCTCAAAAATTCAAGTATGCTATGACGCAATGTATCCTCTTAAAAAAATGTTTTTGTATTATAATTTTTTTATATCATCCATCTTGTTTCAATACCAAATAACAAAATTGTGGAAGTGCCGAAATCTGCAATTCCACATTTTCGAAAACTATAAAAAGAGTAATTATAACTGCAAATGTAAGATTTTACTTGATGTATTCCTCTTTATTATCCCCCCAAAACTCTTTATTTAAAAGATAAATGATGTTAAGATTGAAAGTAAAAAAACTATTATAATATAATAAATTACTTTAAGTTAGAATTTCATGAATTGCTTGTATCTCATACACAGCTCCAAAAACAAGTGAACCACCATGCATTGTCAAAACTAAATTGTTTGCATACACTGAATGAATGCTAAATATGTTATGGAGATTTAAAATCTTGATTTGTTAATAAGAGACATTTAAAATTAAGAGATTAATAAAAAGTTCATTTAAAAGAAGTATTAAAATGAAGAAACCCCGTACACCAATGATGAAAATTAATTAAGATAAACTTAACGGCATAATCATCATTATTCAAAGTTAAAAACTTTTTAGAACTATAAATCTTTTTAACTCATGAAATATGAAAGTTAAGGAAAATAAGAAGGTTAGCTGTTTAAACTAATCACTTATTATCTGATAATTCTTTTAATTCAGCATTTAAAGAGTATCCTACCACAGTCCTTATGGCAACAATAACCGCCAGAACTATGAGATCGTTTAAAGTGGGTTGAAGTATGCTTTTAATCAGATCAGCGGCAATGAAAAACTCCAGACCCAGAACTATTCTGGTAGTGAAGTCCAGGCGTATGTCATGGTATTGGTATGATTTTCTAAAAAGTTCTTTGGCTATAATCCGAAAAACTGCCCTTATTCCACCGTAAAAAACTAAAATAGCCCCAAATACGGCTAAAGAATAAGAAATATAATGAATAAATTCTTCAAACATTTTCCAATCTTCTACTCTTTAGGTTTTTCTTCTTGTATTTCCTCTTCTGGATTTTCCAGTTTTTCTAGGCGCGTTTCAATATCTTCCAGTTTTTTGTTGGTTGTTCCACTGTACTGGTTGAAACGTTTTTCCAGAGATTCGATATCTGTTGAAACCACGTTAAAACGTTTTTCCAGTGCAGATAAATCTTTTTTTGTGGCCAGGTCCCAATCTTCAATTAGCTGGTCACTCTGTTCATTTAAGAAAAGATCTATTCGATGGGACAGGTTATCAGTGCTGATGGGAACATTGACTTTTCCTTTGATTTTTTCACTCATTCCTGAAACCTTTTCACTGACTCCTGAAACATATTTTTCCCCCATTCCAGACATTGATCCCTCTCCAGACACTTTTTCACCCAGGTTACTTGCTCCTCCTTGCACCTTTTCACCGAAACTGTTAGCTTCACCATATACCCTTTCACCAAGGTTAGTTGCATCACTTTTCATTCTGCCAAGATTAAGTTTGCGGTTATCTTGTAAATAATAGTACAAGAGTATGACTACAGCCGCTACTAAAACCAGTATAGCAAATACTTCTAAGGGAGTCATGACCTAGTTTCCTCCTTTTCCTTTCTTTTCCATTTGTTTTTCTTTTTTCTCTATATCTTCTAAGAGTTTCTGGAGTTTTTCGTATTCTGCTCTGGTTTCAAGGCGGGTTACTCTTTCATTGATTTCACTGTGGAGAAAACCAACTTTTTGCATCATGTTTGAGGTTTCGCCCCTAATCTGAGAAAGTCTCTCTTGCTGGTCTTTGGGAAGTGGTATCACATTTTCCATGAGACGTTTGGATTCTAAATCTTTTTCAACCAGTTCAATTTTTTTGAGTTCAGCTTGTTTTTCAAGGAATATTACATTACTCTGGGCTTCTCTAACTTTTTTCCATTGCATCACAATAACTATTATTGCCACCAGTGCTATGACTGCAATGATGAGTAAAAAAATGTTTTGTGGAATGCTAACCATGTCTGCCATGATATTCCCCCTATCTACTTATTTAGAGTATTAAATTCATCTTTAAACTGTTTTAAGCCAATTAAGAGTTGAACCTTAATACTTAAAACCATTTCATCTGTTGGCCAATACATGCTTCAATCAGTTCATAAGCACCTAAACTTTTATGCCTTCCAGATGAAAGTTACATATAAATATGTACATTTATATAATTAATGCTTTATGATAATGGCTGGTATTTAAGTTTCATAAATATTTTGAGACAAGGAAAACTTAGTATTACATGCACATGAGAGATTAAGTCCAGAAGAATTAAGGATCCCCAACTAAAATAATTAAATTGTTTATTTAACTCAACATTAATGTGATTACATGATAGAAATGTACCAAAAAGCAGGTAAAATTGTAAAAGAAGTTAGACAAATGGCAGTTGATGAAGTTCATGAAGGAATGAAAGTTTTAACCCTGATAGATCTCATTGAATCAGAAATCAAAAAAAGAGGAGGTTTACCAGCTTTCCCCTGTAACATATCTATAAATGAAGTCACTGCTCATTACACTTCACCATCAGGAGATAAATCCATTTTAAAAGAAGGAGATCTGGTAAAAATTGATCTTGGAGCCCATGTAGAAGGTTACATAGCTGATTCTGCAACCAGCGTGATGATCGGCTCAGGAGAAGGGCCTTTTCGATGTGGAGACAAA
>NZ_JAGGKL010000001.1:325000-427208 GCF_017873625.1 Methanobacterium petrolearium
TTTCCTGATGTTTTTCCCTGTACAATGGCTTTAGCCATCTCCAGACAGTTTTCAAAACCACACTCTCCACAATCCGATCCAGGGATAACTCCGTAGGTTCTTTCTTCCACTAAATCAACCAGGGAAACAATTTTTTCTGGTTTTATTTTGAAAACATCGACGTTGGCAATGGTAAAATCATCTTTAACAGGGGTGGTTGAAATTTTGGGATAATTAGAGAATTTAAAACCTTCAATCACAACGTAATCAAGTTTTCGGGTGTTTCCCATTATTTTCAGTATTGTTTCCAAGGGAAGTTGTTCATTGGTAATGAAGAAGGTACTCTCCCCAGAACCCACCACTATCTCGGCTCCGGCTTTTTGGTGTTTCCAAGTGTCTTTACCTTCCAGATCAAAGTCATGATGGGTGTGTTTAATTGTACCTACTTTATAACCTCGGTTTACCAGTTCCTTAACTATCATGGTGACTAGAGTTGTTTTTCCAGTGTTTTTTGTTCCTGCCACGGTTAATATCTTCATGATTGCACCTTTTTGGATTAGAATGAATGAATGTTTAGTTTAAAAGATGGGGATCTATATTTTTTGATCCATAGTTAACATTTATCAGTTTTGATTTTTTATGCTTGATAAATTGTAAGGTAATATGGAAAAAATAAAAAGAGTTAGTTAGCTAAAAAAATTAGGTTTATCCTATTATATTCATTATATTTTTACCATGGCAACTGCTGCTGCTTTAAATCCTACAAAAATATTTTTTCCAAGGGTTAAATCTAGTTGTTCTCTGGCATATTCAGTAATGTCCACGAAAAGACTGGTTTTGCCTAGTTCCACGGTTAACCTTACCAAGTTGTTTTTCAATTCCATGCCGGTGATCTTGCCTTCAAAAATGTTGCGAACACTTGATTCTTGTGGTTCTAACATTACAAATATATCATCGGGACTTATCAAAGCCAAAACTTTGTCTCCTATGTTAAAATTGCCTCTTACTGGGAGGATGACTTTATTCCCATTTAAATAAATGTTGGCAATTTTATTTTCTGAATCGATTTCTGCTATTTCTCCTTCAATCTCATTAACATCAGCATGCATCTTAAGAATACTATCTACTTTGCGGTATTCCCTTAATATTTTCCTACCTTCATCTGTTAATGTACTTCCGCCACCGCCGCCTTTTCCTCCTCTTTTTGTCGAGACAATGGTTTTATTAATGTCGTTTTCAAGATTTTCAATGTATTTAAGGGCGCTGCGATAGGGGATGTGGGAGTGTTTTGAAGCCTGGGTTATGGAGCCACATTCATCTATATACTTTAGGAGATTGAATTTCTTTTTGTTTAGCAATATTATTTTTTCATCCAGTTTTAATCGGTATTGTGGTCCCTCTTTTGTACTATCCATATTTACGCACCCTAACATAATTTGGTTATTTCATCTATTAATCATTATGATCTAAAATTTTAATGATTTATTGTTAGAAACATTTTCATTTGTTGTAAGAATGTGGGAACATTTCTTGAACTTTCATCATTTTTTGTGGTATGATGTGATATAAGATTTTTATTTAACTAGGGAATAAGAGGATGATTTTTTAGCATCAACCATTGATAGTTCTGTGTTTACAGTTTTCAAATATTTTTTATCTTAAAAAACGTCTGATTACTCGGCATAATTCTTCAAAGTCTTTGTTTAAATCCATGAATGGGTGTAGTTAGCACACATCCCTATATATGGATATCGGCTTGGTTCTAGTAGGAATGTATAAATATATCAGATGATTTATGTGTAATCAACACACTTAGTGCCAACTATAGATTTTTAAGAAAAATTTACCATAAAAAGCGCGAAAACACTAACAAGAATTAAAAAAAAAGTTGTAACTATAATAAACTCCCACTAACTCGTTATAAAATCATATTGGTGCTGCGGGTGTCCTGATTTGTTGGGATTAGTCTCTATCTGGGATTAGTTCCTTACCACTCAATAGAAATATGGAGGTAAAAAATGGTTTCTAATACGAAGGAAGTCAAAGCCTTGGACTTTGATGTAACAAGATCAGCTGAAGAAGAGCGGAAGCTGGCCTTCAAAGATGAACTCTGCATTGGCTGCGGTATCTGTGAAAAAGTATGCCCAGTAGAAGCTATCGAACTTGGGGATATCGGAGCCATAGTCCGAACCGATGCTGATGTATCGAAAATCTGCGTTGATGAAAACAAATGCGTCCTGTGCGGTATGTGCAGTGTCGGATGTCCTGTAGATGCTCTTGAATTCACAATCGACGGTGAATCAATAAGTGATATGGATGCTTATCCACAATATCTGTCCTCTGCAGAAATCGACGACGAAACATGTATTTACTGTAAAGCATGTGAAACTGCATGTCCCAGAGAAGCAATAACCATTGCCAGGGAACTACCGGAACGAGCCAAACTGGTTACCGGGGAAATCGAAATAGACAAAGACACATGTATAAACTGTGGTATCTGTGAAGAGATGTGTCCTGCTGATGCCATAACCATGGACAGCAAAATACCAACATCAGCCGACCCCACAGTGGCTTCAGACATCAATATAGACAAAGACAAATGTGTCTACTGTCTGATTTGTAAAAAATCATGCCCTGTTGATGCCATAATGGCTGCTTGCCGATCCTGTTCATATGGAGAATACGATTTGAACCCAGCAGATTCGGAAATAACAGGAAGTTCATTCATTGATGATGATCTATGTGTCCGATGTGGATGGTGTGAAGAAATTTGCCCAGTAGACGCTGCAAAAGTTAAAAAACCATTTAAAGGTGAATTAACCGTTGATGAAGATAAATGTACCACTTGTGGAGCATGTGTTGATATCTGCCCGTGTGATGTTCTATCATTCCCTCAACCGGAAGAAGCTGGACAAATCGTGGAAAAAGTATACAAAGACGAAAAATACTGCATCTACTGTGGTGCATGTGCAAATGTCTGCCCAGTAGAGGCCATAGAAGTCAAGAGAACCGATGTGGACTATACACCTACCAAGTCCAAATCATGGAAAAACAAGATGGAATCCCTTAAAACCTAAAATTTTAGGTGATAAATTATGGAACTAAAAGTAGAACAAGATAACTGCTTGGGATGCGGAGTTTGTGTTGTCGCTTGCCCGGTAAATGTATCCATCAGTCCCGAAGTAGCAGGTGGACACGGATCCAAAACTGAAGAAGTCATTATGATGGTAGAAAACGGAGTAATCAAACTTTTCAGCTCAGAAAAATGCACGAAATGTGGAACATGTCAAATGTTCTGCCCTACAGATGCCATATGGCTGGAATGAGGTGTAAAACATGACTTATATAAAAAAACCAGTCGTTCCCAAAGTTGTTAAATTAGAAGAACCAGCAGCAAAAGAACGAAAACTATTAAACATGATGCTGAACACCGGCTCAGACATCTACCAGGGTGCATGTAAAAAAAGAGGCTCAACACTCAAGGATGAATACAGAAAAGTGTGTGGTGTCGCTTATATGGACCCTAAAGACATGGCGAAGTTAGGCGTTGCTAATTGGGACACCGTGAAAGTGACCACAGATTGGGGAGAAGTAATAGTATCTGCTGTTCACTCCAGAGACGCACCTCACGAAGGAACTATATTCATACCAAAAGGACCATGGGCCAACGTAATAACTAGTCCAGAAACCTACTGCTGCTGTGACCCTACCTACAAAGGTATCTACTGCACAGTGGAAACATCAGACGAAGAAGTTTTATTAATGGCTGACCTCATGAGAGCAGTCTACAAAAAATATGTAGATGATGAAGAAACCATCCCTGAGTTAGAATCACTCGGTGAGATGCCCGTCTACAAAAAGAAATAAGGAGGCCGATTAAAGTGGCATACGAACCACCTATAACTGATTATGATGAAATCGTAGAAAACGGCACCTGTGCATTTTGCGGATGCAACTGTGACGATTTAGATTTCTTAGTAAAAGATGGACACGTAGTTGGTGTACGACACGCCTGTCGACTCGGCGCCAGCAAAGTCATGGAGGACATGGACCAAAGGCTTATGGTGCCAATGATAAGGGATGAAAATGGTGAACTACAGGAAGTTGATTGGGACACCGCCCTAGATAAAGCAGCCGAACTCATAGCTGGCTCAGTCCGACCAATATTCTACGGCTGGAGTGAAACCTCCATTGAAACCATGAAACACGGAATTCGACTAGGTGAACTGGTAGGAGCTGTCCTTGATAACCAGGCAACTATCTGTCACGGACCATCCTTACAAGCAGTACAAAACGTAGGATACCCTATTGCAACCCTGGGAGAAATCAAAAACCGTGCAGACATGATTGTTTACACGGGAAGTAACCCTATGAACTCCCACCCCCGACACCTTGCCCGATACAGTACCTTCCCTCGAGGATGGTTCAGACCAAGGGGTCGATTCGATCGTACATTGGTTACCATGGATCCAAAATACAGTGACACTGCTAAAATGTCTGACATATGGATTGGATTTGAGCAAAACGGTGATTATGGATTCTACAACGCTATAAGGGCGGCTTTAAAAGGAAAAAAAATTGATCAGGACTATGTTTCGGGTATACCCAAAGAAGACATCATGGAATTAGCCGAAGCCATGAAGAATGTTCAGTTCGGAGCATTATATTTCGGTCTTGGTCTGACCCACACTCTCTCAAAACAGAGGAACATTGACATGGCCATTGAAATGTTAGCTGACCTCAACGAGTACACCAAATGGGTGCTAACTCCAATGAGGGGTCACTTCAATGTGAATGGATTCAACATCTTCATGGCCTTTGAAATGGGATTCCCTTATGGTGTGGACTTCTGCCGAGGATACCCAAGATACATGAACGGAGAAACCAACACCATAGATCTGTTAACCCGAAAAGAATGTGACGTATTCATGGTAATAGCTGCCGACCCTGGAGCTCATTACCCTGGAGGAGCAGTTAAACACCTGGCAGAAATTCCAGTTATTCAGATAGATCTGCACTGGGGACCATCCACTGAGATAGCTGACGTGGTGCTTCCAGGATCATTCGTAGGTGTAGAATGTGCTGGTACCAGCTACCGAATGGACGGTGTACCTATCTACATGAAAAAGGCCGTAGACAAACCTGAAACCTGCAGAGACGATGAATGGATCATTAAAGAGTTGCACGAAAGAGTTAAAGAAATAAAAGCTGAAGAGGCCGCAGTAGCTAGCAAATAAGGTGATATCATGGAATATATACTAAAAAACGGTATAGTTTACGACCCGGCCAACAACATAGCTGGTGAAAAGAAGGACGTCATGTTCAAGGATGGTAAAATCGTTGACAACGTATCCTCCGATGCAAAAGTCCTGGATGTGACTGACAAAATAGTCATGCCCGCTGGTATTGATCCTCACGCCCACGTAGCAGGACCTAAACTCGTAGTTGGTAGGATTTACCGACCAGAAGACTCAAGAAAAGGTGTAACTTCAAAAACTGATGTTTGCCGATCAGAATCAGGATTTTCAATACCCAGCTGCCCTGCAACTGGATACAGGTACTCACGAATGGGTTACGGAACAGTGACTGAAGCAGCAATGCCTCCTTTAGAAGCTAAACACACCCACGAAGAGATAACGGCCATTCCTAACATAGATATTGCTCCACTCCCATTATTTGGTAACAACTGGTTTGTATTGCAATGGGCTAAAGAAGGAAAAATCGATGAAATAGCTGCATTCGTGGCTTCCTGGCTCAGAATAACCAAAGGTTACGGAATAAAAATCGTAAACCCCTGCGGAACTGAAGCATGGGGTTGGGGAGGAAACGTACACGGAATTGATGACCCTGTACCCTTCTTTGACGTAACAGCCAGAGAAGTTGTTAGGGCTCTTGCACAGGCCAACGAAATGTTAGGACTACCACACTCCATACACATACACCCCAACGACCTGGGACACCCAGGAAACTACCCCACCACTGTAAACACCCTGGACTGCGTTAAAGACATCGAAAAAAGCAGCGGTTTGCGAAACCAGACTGTACACCTCACTCATGCCCAGTTCCACTCCTATGCTGGAACCAGCTGGAGAGATGTTGAATCAGGTGCCAAAGAAGTTGCAGATTACATAAACAAAAACAAACACGTAACGTGTGATATAGGTCAGATCACTCTGGATGAAACCACCACCATGACCGCTGACGGTCCTATGGAATTCGATCTGCACCAGCTGAATGGTCTTAAATGGGCTAACAAAGACATCGAACTGGAAACAGGATCAGGAATTGTTCCATTCATCTACTCCGGAAGAGCTCCAGTTCCATCCTTCCAATGGGGTGTAGGACTTGAACTGTTCATGAGAATCAAAGACCCCTGGCAAGTATGCCTGACCACTGACCACCCTAACGCTGGGCCATTCATCCGATACCCCAGAATCATCTCCTGGCTCATGAGCGCAGAACGCAGACAGGAAATGATGGACAACCTGGAAGTACGGGTATGGTCATACAAACGAACCGGACTGGGAACCCTAGACAGAGAATACGACTTCAATGAAATAGCAACCATCACCAGAGCTTCAGCAGCCAAAATCTACGGATACCAGGACAGGGGAGAATTAACCCCAGGATATAATGCAGACATAGCTGTCTATGACCTGAATCCCAATACAATAGATCCATCCAAAGAACCAGCTGCCATAGAAAAAGCCTTTGGAAACGCCATGTACACCATCAAAGACGGTCAGATCCTGGTAAAAGATGGAGAAGTTGTTAAGGTCGTGCCTAGCCACACTCTATGGACCAATGTACAAGGTTTCGAAGAACAGGAAAAAGCTGTAATGGAAGAAGTCATGCCAAGATTCCGACGTTATTACACGGTTAAATTCGAAAACTATCAGGTACAGGACCATTTCACACCTAACCCAATTGTGACAGATGTCCAGGCAGGCAAATAAAGGGGGTATTAAGAGTGAAAACAATAACTTTAACAGTAAAGAAAAAATCTCAAATAGCCCTAGAGTTCGACGAGCTCATCCCAGATAAAGTATTCACCTGGGAGAAAGCAGACTTCGAAAACTACCAGGTACCAGTCGGAAACCGAAGATTCCCACTAACCGACTACTTCGATATTGAAGTAGAAGGAACTGCAGAAGGTCCTGAAGAAGTTAAAATGATCCTTGAAGGAGACTGCGGCCGAGTAAAATATATCGGCAGTAAGATGGAAGCCGGAGAGATCATAGTAAACGGAAATGCTGACCTGCACTGCGGAGCAGAGATGAAAGGCGGCAAAATTACCGTTAATGGTAATGCCGAAAGTTACGCCGGCCGTGAAATGGAAGGTGGAGAACTGGAAATCATGGGCAATACCAGAGAATTCTGTGGATGCTCCTATATCGGTGACTGGAGAGGAATGAGTGGGGGTAAAATTATCCTCCACGGAAACGCAGGTAAACAACTCGGAGAATGTCTATCCGGTGGAGAAATCTATGTTGGAGGAGACTGTGACATCCTTGCAGGAATCCACATGAACAAAGGTTTCATCCAGATCGATGGTGACGTTACCCGCTGGCCAGGTGGCCAGATGAAAAACGGTAACATCCTCATCAAAGGAAAACTGGGAATCCTCCTGGAAGGATTTGTCTACGATTCCATTGTTGTTGACCCAGAAATCGATGGCAAAAGCTTCTCTGGAAAATACATCAAATACAATGGTGACATAGCCGTAAATGGTAAAGGTAATTTATACCTCAACGCAGAGAAAAACAGAGAATACCTATAATCTCTGTTTTATCCATTTTTTTTATTTTTAGGCTTTTTCAATAAATTAAATTCAAATTTTTCAAAAAAAACCCAAATTTTTTTAAACATGACTGCGATATCAATGTGATATGTGATTATCATGGAAGAAGAAATATTTCTAAAACCCGATGAAACTATAGAATATCTCAAAGACAACGTCCAAATGCACGATATTCTCGAAATTTCTTATAACCGTATTTATGCTCCTGGAGAGGTCTTAGGACTCGAAATGGAGGAAGAACACGGTGAGGAATTTCTTCAGGTCACTTTGCACCTAACTGGAGAACTGATCAACCAGACAGTGAAAATCAACATGCATGCCATTAAAGATGACCTTATTGAAATAATACATACTCAGGGTGACGCATCTAAGGTCATCGTGGTGGAAGATTAAAAAGAGGAAGTTTAATTAAAATTAATAAATGTATCCTTGGGGTGTTATAATGGTAAAAAACCTGACTATGGATTGTGAAGAAGCTATTGAATACGTCAAACAGAACGTAAAACCCTATGATAAAGTGGAAATGTCTTACAATCGGGTTTTCACTCCAGGAGAGGTCATAAATGTGGAAACCTGCGTACTCAAAGGTGGAAGAAAGAGTTGTACCGTGGCAGTTCATCTTGATGGAGATACTATACACAGCACTGTAGATATTGACCTTGAAAAAATAAAATATGATTTAATTGAGGTCAGACACTGCCCCAAAGAGGGTGAAGAGACCATGATCGTCATTGACACCTGTGAAGAAGAATTAGAATGAATTGGTTACTCATTACTTATAATTTATTCTTTTTACTTGAGACTAAAAATAATTTATTAAATGGAACTGTAAGCATCATTATGGTATTCCATTAAATTCACATTCAAAGACTTGAAACTTAAATAAATTTCTTTTTCTCTTTGTATTCCCAGTGATTCGCAGGAATTAGGAGTTAAAACTCCTCTGAATGTCACACCTCCCACTTGAACTTCAATCCAGACAGTATGTCCCACTTCAAACAGGTCTTTAACCACACCTTTTAACTGGTTTCTAACAGATGATATGAATGGTTCATTGGAGAATATGATGTTTTCTGGCCTTATTGCCACCATCACATCTGTCTTATCAGAGGAATACTGTTCAAAGGCGTCTGAACTGTGGATAATTATATCATGGTTAATCCTTATTTTTAACAGTGATTTATCATGGCCTACTATTTGGCCCTTGAAAACATTGTGCACTCCCACAAAGTTGGCCACAAAGTCATCTGATGGTCTGGAGAAAACATCATGTAGGGTGCCCTGTTGAAGAATTTTACCATCCTTCATAACTGCCACCTGCTCAGCTAAATTGTAGACATCATTAAAGTTATGAGTGACATGAATGCAAGTGGTTTGATACTCTTCAATTACATTTTTAATTAGTGTCGTTAGGTAGGCGTGGGTGTTAACATCCACCGCACTGAAGGGTTCATCCATCAACAACAATTTCGGCTCAACTATCAGAGAACGAGCAATAGCAGTCCGTTGCATCTCTCCACCACTGAGTGTTTTTATATTTCGTTTAAGAAGATGGTCGATTTTAAGTTTTTCAGCCATCTCATTTACCCGGGACTCTAACAATGATTTATCGCCTTTATTTTTTTTCTTAAGACCATATGCTATGTTTTCGAAAACATCCATATGTGGAAAAAGAACATAATCCTGATATACTATACTAATGTCACGATCTTCCGGATTTAGAGGGGTAATATCATTTCCTTCCAGTAAAATCTGACCATGATAAGGTTTGTAGAATCCGGCAATGGTTTCCAGTAGCACAGATTTACCAGATCCGGTAGGGCCAATTAAAACGTAATAATCTCCTTCTTTTACCTTTAAATTAACGTTTTGCAAGTGGAAATCTTGTAAATCAACACTTAAGTCTTTAATGTTTAAAAACAGACTGATCATCTCCTATTTAATCTCTGAATTTTCACTGTGAAATCTTCCTACTTTTTAAACTACAGGGCTTTCTCTTTCCCATATTTTTCTAAAACTGCAATGGCTACAAAAGCAATAATCACCAGAACAATGCCAGCAGATATGGCCATATCCACGTTTCCAAAGGAAAGATTAAGATATAAAGTGATGGGAAGGGTTTCAGTTTTCATAAAAGTTCCACCACCCAGGAAAAGAACGGCAACAAAAGTACCTATGCAACGGGCAATGGTAACCACTCCTGAAGCGAAAATACCATCTTTCGAGAGGGGAAGAGTAACAGAACGGAAAGTTTCAAATTCACTGTACCCTAAACTTCTGGAAACGAATTCATAACGAGTATCAATATAATTAAAGGTTGAATATAATATTCTAACTGCAAATGGAAATGCTACAAAGAATTGGGCAATTATTATACCAGTCACGGTGAAAACAATCTGTATACCGAACCTTTCCAGAAAACCACCAAGTAAATTATTACCAAATAACATTAAAAGAGCCAGTCCTAGAACTATCTCAGGAAAAGCCATTGGCAAATCCAGAATACTCTTAATCAGAGTTTTCAGTGGAAAAGAGTAACGGCTGAGCGAGTAGGCAGTGGGTATGGCCACCAACATCACCAGTACAGATGATATGGCTGCAGTGTAGATGGTTAGTTTAAAGGCTTCGATCATTTCCTCGGATAGAATGGCATCAATAAAACCCTGGAAACTGGGAAGAATAAAAAGACTTCCTACAGCTAAAAAAAGGATAAGGGTAAAAAAAATGGCTATGGAGATAAAAGATATCTCCATTTTTGATTTCACTTGGATTCCTCTCGTTTTATAATGTTTTTTAAGGTTTGAAACCTAACTCTGGTTTACAGGTTCAAAACCCCATTTTTCCCAGATTTTCAGACCTTCATCCGATGTAGCGTAGTCTTCAAACTTCATGGCCAAGTCTTGGTCTTGGGTGTATACTGTGACTGCGATAGGAATGGTTTTAATGATATTCTGGTCTTTTGGTATCTCAACAGTGGTGATTTTACCCTGACCTTCACTCCATGTGGTCATATCTGCCCAGATTATGGTGGCATCAGCCTGACCAGTAACCAGGTAGGTGAGAAGCTGATTCACTGTAGTGGTGTAGGTAACCACGTTGGGGGTAACGTTGTCAGTGAGATTGGTCTTGTTGAGTATTTTTTCACTGGTGGATCCAATAGCAGGTCCCTGAGGATCGCCTAAAACCACTTTAACATCAGATTTTCCAAGGTCTGCGAGACCAGTGATGTTTTTAGGGTTACCCTCTTGCACAGCGATTATTGGTATGTGTTTGGTGACATTTTTGACAGTGTCATTTATTATGTAACCTTTGTTCATACCTTCCTTCACATATTTGATATCTCCAGGTATGAACAGGTCAGCATCTTTTTGGGTTTCCAGAATACCGAAAAGCTCTGAACTTCCACCGTAACGGATATCAACAGTGACACCAGGATTATTTTCCTCAAAATTGGTTTTCAACTCATTCATGGCCTTTATGGTTCCAGCACCAGCCAGGATTGTGATAGTTTTATTTTCTGACGTGCTAGTAGCACCAGTTAACATTCCACTTGCATATAAACCCACAACGATAATTACTATGGCAACAATGGCTATAATGGCAATGTTTTTTGATTCCATTTTAAACCTCCAATTTATAAAAACTGAGTCCTTAACTAAATAATGAACTCGATAATTCTATTTATCGACATGATCATATAAAAATATCACTCGAGAAAATTTCTAATTTTTTTATTACAAAATGCTTTAAAATATTTGAAACCGTGTTTAAATCTTTTCTTTCGAATATGTTTGTTCAACATCTCAGCAGGATTTATGGTTATTTTAAGGGGGTTATCCTCACCCATGTGTCATAATAGGGAGTTCCCTCACCCACCTCACTGATAGCATCTTGGGTTAAAACATTCACACATTTATTGTACTTTAACCATCCTCCTTTATAGGTAAGGATATAATCATTTCTGACCTCTTCATTTGCATTTATCTTAACCATAAGATTTCCAACAGGAGATTCAAGAAGTGCATTATCTCCATTGTTTAAACCGTTATCCTGCAAATTATCTGGATGAATCTGTACTTCCAGAAATCCATCCGCCAGTTCATCTTCGGGAACAACTGATCCCACGAAGTCTTGGTGCATGGTGGAAAGCAGCCTTAAAGGATAGTTTTCAAAATGTGTGTTGTTTGGTGAGAAATCTTCAATAAATTCAAATTTCCCTGATTCTGTTTCAAATTTCCCATCACTGAAGGGTATTTCCGGGTTTCTGCACATTTTTTGGGGAGCACTACACAGATCCTCGTAAATTATACCCTGATTTAAGATAGGTTCAGCCAGTTTCATCAACCATTTTTTAGGACTTCCAGACATTTCATCCCCAAAACCTAACTTATCTGCAAGAAGCTGAAATATTTCAAATTCAGATTTTGTTTCGCCCCTAGGGGGAATTACAGGATTTACAGGTGAAACCCAGTTATGACCGTAACTACCCATCAAGTCTTCTTCCTCCAAATAGGTGGTTGCAGGTAAAAACAGATCTGCACTATCAGAAGTATCATTCAAGAAGTGATCAATCATCACCACAAAGTCCACACTTTCAAATCCTTCTTTAACCCTTAAAGAGTTAGTGTTCAGATTAATCGGGTTTCCAGAGGCTATGAAAATGAGTTTTATGGGAGGATTATCTGTGGATAAGATGGTTTCACCTATTCTGGGCATGGGAAGTTGGCGCTGGGGTTTGCACAATTCATCCATCTTTAGAGAAAAATCGAAGTATTCATATTCTTCAAAACCCTGACTCACTCCTCCACCTGAAACCCCAATATTTCCAGTGATAGCAGCAAGAGCATCAATCATACGAAATGCAAGGTGTCCCTGCAAGTAACGATGAACTCCCCACCCAGTAACAATACTTGAAGGATTACCATCAGCATACATAAATGCTAATTTTTCCAGAACTGGGATTTTAACGTCACATTTACTAGATAAGTCTTGCAGTGAATATTCATCAAGTATCTGTTGGTATGAATGGAAATTTGAGGTATAATTATTTATAAAATCATGATTTACATGGTTGTTCTTTCCATCAAAGTCCTTTTCCATAATGATTTTCGCAATGGCCATTGCCAAATAATGGTCATTTCCTGGTGCAGGTTGAATGAAAAAATCTGCATATTTTGCAGTTTTTGTTTTCACAGGGTCTATCACTATGAGGGTACTACCACTTCTTTTTGCTTTTCGCAGGATGCGCCAGAGGTGCACATCTGTCACTGCTGGATTTCTACCCCAAATAATTATCACCTCACTATTGAGATGATCCAGAGGGTCATGGGACTTTTTCTCTCCAAAATCCATGGTCATAGCTGTATGGCCAATTCCCCCACAGACTGTCCCACAAGTGGTGGTTACCCCTCCCAATAAATTGAAAAACCGTTTGTTCATCGATTGAAGAGCGGTACGTGCTCCGAAGCCTTGATAATAGAGGATACTCTGACTTCCATGGGCCTTAATTACTTTAGAAATCTGGGAAGCAGCAATTTCCAGAGCTTCATTCCAACTGATCCTTTTCCAATCTCCATCAACCTTCAGAAGAGGGTGGAGGATTCTTTTATCACTGTAGAAATAATTTTCAAGGTAATGGGCAGTGTTTTTACATAAAAAACCACTTGTTATATCATGATTTGGGTTTCCACGTAATTTAACAATTTTTCCTTCCTCAACTTGGGCAATTATGCTGCAGGCACCAGGACAATCCCTGGTACACGTGGTAAAAACGGTTCTCAAAGAATACCTCTTTAATATTTTTTACAAGGGGGGGGGGGGGGCCTTGATTTTATGGGTTGATCGTCATTTAACTGATTTACGTACTATAATTTTAATTTAAAATTTAATCGGGTCTTAATAGCTTTACACTGGAATGAAAATTAAAAGTGCTTAATAAAAATAAAAAATTAATTGATTTTTATTCAGTCAGTATAATAGCCTCATTGGGACAAACATCAGTGCAAACCTCACATAAACTGCATTCATTAGGGTTTTTTATTGCTATTTTCTCTCCATCAATCATCAGAATGTCCATGGAGCAAACTTCTACACATTCTCCACATTCAGCTCCATCACATTTCTCATCAACAATCTTTATGGTAACCATTTTATAATCACCTTCAAATTAGATTAAAATATTCATCAATCACGTTTATTATTTTAAGAATTTTTTCTTATTATTTCATAAAATTGCAGGGATTGAAAGGGTATTTTCCCCAACACTTTTATTAATTTAACAAATGTTTAGAACATTCTTCAATACCCTTTTCAACCTCACAATCCAGCTGCACGGGTTTTATTCCCAGTTTTCTCAGTTCAATTGTGGGTTCTTTTCCAATTTTACTGCATAGAACAGCTTTACAATCATTTATAAGGTCAATGGATGATATCCAGCGTTCACTATGTTCATTTAGGGCCATTGGTGTTTTTTCTCTAATTAACTGGAATTTACCTTCTCCATCTTTAATTTCATAAATTAAAAAACGATTTGCATCTCCAAAATGCAAATCAATAACTTTTCCATCAGTGGATGCCACTGCAATTTTCAATTAAATCTCCTCCTTAGCCATGAAATCTTCTTCAAATCCTTCATCACCTTCTTCTCCTACTATTTCTTCAATTTCTTCATCAACAATCTCATATCCTGCTTCATCATAGTAGAAATCCAGTAATGTATTGGTTATTTTATCAACAAATTCAATACCACCATTATATCCTAACATAGATATCCTCTGAGCACCTAATCTGTCAAATATTGGGAATCCAACCCTTAAAAGTGGGATGTTCTCTTCTTTAGCCGTGCTGGCACCATATGCATTACCGATTAAGATATCTGCACCTGCTTTTTTAATGGCCTGATGCATATCAAAAAGATCACCACCAGCTAAAACTAGGGGATTAATTCCTTTTTCTTTGGAGATGAGTTTCACATCCTCGATGAATCTTTTACTTTCGGTTCCAGTGCACACCACAGATGGTATCATCCCTAACTCAGCAGTAAAACGTGTTATTCCAGACACAAAGTCAGGATCACCAAAGATGGCCACTTTACGATGGAAGTTGTAGGAATGTGCATCTACCATAGCATCTAAAAGTCGGCCACGATCTTTTTCCACGGATTGAGGGATTTCCAAATCTCCTAATTCACATACAGATGTCACGAGTTGGTCAGTGTTTTCAAAACCAAGGGGTAATGGTCCTGATATGGATTTCACTCCAAATTTCTTTTCAAGGAATACGGCTGCTGAGTCTGTATGTTTTGATAGAGAAATTGTCCCCAATGAATTGGCAGTATCCTCTATTTCATCAATAGATGTTCCTTCACTGTATAAAGACAGGGTTTCTTCAGTTAAAGGCGCATCTAGATTTTCTGAAGTATCAGTCAGAATGATACTATCACAGTTAAGCTGGCACAATAAGTCTTTGACCTGTTTGCAGTCTGCAGGGGATAAGTTTCCAGTGATTATATTTATTTTCCCATTGGGCACTGAAAGAGTAGCTAAATGTTCCACTAATGCTTTTATAGTCCGGTCATATCCTTCCACATGGGATTCAACGTAGCTGGGGGTTGAAACTGGGATGATAACTGGAAGCTCTTTATCCCGGTTGGCATCTTTGAATTTTTCTATGATCCCTGCCATGTCATCGCCTATGGTTTCTGTTAGGCAACTGGATGTCACCATTATCATGTCAGGGGACTGTTTTTCAGTGATGTTTTTCAGGGCCTTCATTAAATTGAATTCTCCCCCGTAAATCACTGTTTTTTCGTTCATGGAAGTTGATGCAACTTCTATGGGTTCTCTGAAGTGTCTGATGAGCTGGAATCTCATATAAGTACTGCAACCTTGAGAGCCGTGTATAAGGGGCATGGTGTTTTTGACACCGAGGAGGGCCTGTAAGGCTCCCATGGGCTGGCACATTTTGGAGGGGTTAACTACGGCAAATTTTTTATCATGATGCATTTTCATCACCTCCCAAATTACTGGGAGTTTTTGAAACTTTGGATAAAGTTTTGGAAGCTAAATTAAAGACCGGACTGGAAACCGAAGCATCCACCTCTTTAGCAAAACTTACAAAGCCTTTGAAACCTGCAAATGCAGATATGCGGTCATGATTAAAGTCACAGAAGGGGATACTCAGTTTTAGGGAGATATATTTCTCTTTTGCTCCTGATATGAGCAGGTTGGGCCTGTATTTTTTAAGTAATCTGGCCAATTCTGTGGAATTAGCATCATCCACGATTATGGTACCATCCTGTACTACTTCCTTGATTCTCTCGTAATCTTCTTTAATTCCATTCTTGGTTCCAGACATCATCACATTCATACCTAATTCTTCAAAGGCCCGGACCAGAGACCAGGCTTTGTTACCCCCAACATACAGGGCCACAGTTTTACCTTCTAATCTTTTTCTATATTCTCGAGTTTCGTCTTCAACTCCTTTTAATCCTCTTTCAATTATTTTTTCGGTTCGTTGAATCATTTCCTGGTCACCAAAAAAATCAGCGATTTCCCGGAGTGAGTTAGTTGTTTGCTCCAGACCGAAGAAATTAACCTTGATGAATGGTATTCCATACTTTTTTTCCATTTTTCTGGCAACGTAGTTGGATGATTTCTGGCACTGGACTATGTTGAGTTTTGCCCGATGTGCCTGGGCTATTTCATCTGCATGGGAATCTCCACTTATAGCTGAGATTATGTTAACACCCATTTCTTCCAGTAATGGTTTGATTCCCCATAAATCCCCTGCTACATTGAATTCTCCCACTATGTTAATGTCAAAGGGTGTGGTTTCCTCAGGTTCCTTGGTTCCAATTACATAATCCAGGAGAGCATCACCACCTATCCAGTGTCCTTTGGTTTTGTTATGGTTCTGGAATCCTTCAGATTGGACAGGTATGACTTTACATCTGGTTAAATCTTCTGCTTTTTTACAAACAGCTTTTATGTCATCACCAATCACGCCAGAGACACAAGTGGCATATACGAATATGGCTCCGGGTTTGTATATATTGTAAAGTTCCAGTACGGTTTCAAATAGCTTTTTTTCACCCCCAAAGACAATGTCTTTTTCCTGTAAGTCTGTGGAACATCCTTTTTTGTAAAGATCTTCTCGAGATGATTTACTTCCCCTTATATCCCAGGTGCACGCGGCACATCCTATGGGGCCGTGTACCAAATGAATTGAATCTGTAATGGGCATCAGAACAATTCTGGCACCACCAAAAACACATGTTCTCTGAGTTACAGTACCTGGTAGGCTGGCTTTATCGCATACTGGTATGGATATGCCTTCTCCTTTCACGCACATGTGCTTTTTACGGGATTCAAATGTTTCAATTACCGGTTCCATTGCTAATACCTCAAATTATCGCTTTTAACATTTTTCATTTCTTTTTTTGGAAATTAAACCAATTTATATTTCTTTATCTCCATTATTTTCATTATTTATGTTTTTAAACTCGTCAAAAACTTCTTATTGGTCATTACTAATCTTTATTAGATTAAAAAATTGGAAAAAATATTTAATGGGTTGATTTTGCAACCCATTAAATAGGAGTAATGGAGGAGTGAACGTTTTTTTTTTACTGTTGCAGTTTCCAGTGTTCAGGTTCGTAGTATTTTTCAAGTACTGTGTTAGTTATCAGATCTATAAGATGGATACCTCCATTGTATCCAACTATAGGGTGTCTGTGGTATCCTACACGGTCATAAACTGGGAAACCAACTCTTACAAGTGGAATTTCATACTCTTTGGCCATAAGTCTTGCATCAGAACTACCTATCATCAGGTCAACAGGATTATCCTTAAGATATACCTCCATTGCCCTTAAATCCTGACCTACCATGGTGTCTATTTCAGCTCCAGTTTCTTTGCCTACTTTTTTCATGTCTTTAACAAATTCCTGGTTGTTGGCTCCTGTAACGACGAGTTTAGGTACCATGCCAAGTTCTCCAACGAATCTTGCTATTCCTGATGTGATTTCAGGGTCTCCATAGATAGCAACTGTTTTATCAAAGAGATATCTTGAAGCTAAATCTGCCATAGAATCTATGAGTAAACCTCTTTCATCTAAAATTTCGTCTGTTACATCCTGACCAGTGATCTTCTTCAAATTCCTCAGGAACTGATCAGTGTTTTTAACCCCTATTGGAATTGGACCTAATTCTGCAGGTATATTATATTTTTTCTCCAGAGATAAAGCACCTGAACCTGCATATTTGGTTAAAGATATTGTACCTGAACTGTTTGCAGAATCAACGATTTCTTCTACAGTAGTCCCTCCTTTGGGATAATATGGTTTAAATTCGGTTGCAGATGGTCTAAGTGGTGAATCAAATGGATCCGAAATATCTGTAAGCAGAATACCTTCCAGATTCATAAGTCTTAGCATATGTTTTATTTCACGGATATCCCCTGGATTCACCATTCCTGGAATTATATTTATTTTTTCATTAGGTTCTGAAGGTTCAGCTACATGATCAACTAACGCCTTAACTGCATTATCATAACCTTTAAGATGTGTTTCCACGAAACTTGGAGTACTTATCGGTATTATTTTTACTTTTTCTGTTTTTTTTTCGCCGATTTTTTTCTTTAGTTCATCTTTTGCAGTTTTAATAAACCCAATTACATCGTCACCTATGATTTCACTTGAACATGTGGTAATTACACCAATTAAACTTGGTTCAAGTCTTGTTGCAACGTTTTGAAGACCTTCAACAAGATTTCTTCTTCCACCGAAAACCGCTGCATCCTCGTGAAGGGATGTTACAGCAATTTCTGAAGGTTCTCTGAAATGACGGGAAAAAGAGTATCTAACGAATGTAGAACATCCTTGAGAACCATGAACCAATGGAACTGCTCTTCTAATCCCGGTAACTACATACATTGCCCCTAACGGCTGACAAGTTTTTAAAGGATTAATTATAGCAGTCCTTTCTCTTTCCATAACGTTTACGCTCATTATTCCACCTCCTCATCCATATCTGGATCTTCAGTTTCTTGGAATTCAAGCATGTTCCACACTGGATTGTATATGGCAGTGTACATGTCTCTTGCAAGGTTTAAAAACCCTTCAAATCCCATGTAAGGTCCATTCTCATAAGAATGAACCAAAAGAGAGGGTATTCCTAATTTATGAACCAGATATTTCTCTTTTACACCGCCGAGAATTAGATCTATATCGTAATCTTCAACAAGTTCTTCAAGTTCCAGTGTATTTGGATCGTCTATTACCAGTGCCCCTTCCTTTACCCTCTTTTTCATCTTTTCAAATCCATCTTCATGCTCGAACATGGATGATACACCAGTAGTTTCCAGTCCTAACTCATTATGTAAAGGTATGGACAGGTGATAACTTTTAGGCCCACCAGAAAAAATAAAAACTTTCTTTCCAGTTAATTTTTCCTTATAAAACTCCAGTTCAGGCCCTATTTTTGCCATTCTTTTAGCTATTACTTCCTCTGCTTTATCTTCAAGACCAAAGAATTTTGCTATCGTTCTTAAGTTATCTGCAGTGTACTTTGTGCTGAAAAAGTCTGTTTTTATGTAAGGAACACCGTATTTTTTCTCAATCATGTCTGCTATGTATGTAGATGATCTTTGACATCTTACAACACTTAATTTCGCCCTGTGCATCCATCCTAATTCCGCGTGGCAGCAGTCCCCAGTGAAGGTACTTATAATGTTTATACCAATTTCTTCAAAGTACTCTTTAAGTAACCATAGGTCACCATCGATGTTGTATTCCCCAATAAGGTTTATGTCGTAGGGTGTTGTTGCTGGCGGCTCTGTTGTACCCACTATTTTAGCAAAAAGGGTGTCATTTCCAATCTGGTGCCCTTTTGATTGGGTTGAACCGGCAAATCCCGGTGCATTAAATGCTATAACCGGTTTGCCTAACTCTTCTTCCATTTCCTTAGCTACAGCATCCATATCATCCCCGATTAACCCAGTAGTACAGGTTGCGTAAAGATATATGGCATTGACAAAGGGGAATTCTTGGTTAGTTTCACGAACTGCTTGACGGAGCTTTTTCATTCCACCAAATACTACATCTGATTCCTGTAAATCTGTACCAACAATATATTTGATGTTAAAATCTTTTACAGGGAATTTACTGCCGTCTGGCATGTCAGTTGTTGTTGGGTATCTTTTTGACCCATAACCGTACATTGTACAGCCAACAGGTGAATGCACTACATGGGCCACGTCTTTTATAGCTCCAGTTATAACTCCTTTAGCTCCTGCAAATGCACATCCACGTTCAGTCATTGAACCGGGGATTGTTTTTATATTACATTTCGGAAGACACTCTTCAGGATCCTCACAGTGTTTTACATATATATGATCTTTTCTCTCGGGAATAGGTTTAGACACATCAAAAAGTTTGAAAGGCATTTTAAATCTCCGTATAATCTTAAGGATTACAATCTTGCTTTCATATTTATTTTATAAAATTGCTTTTTCTCCTTTTTCTTCTGTTCTTACCCTTACAGCGTCATCTAAAGGGCAGACAAATATTTTACCGTCACCTATTTGGCCGGTGTTGTTTACTTTCATTATTGATTCCACAACTAAAGATGTGTCTTCATCAGGAACAACAAGCGAAATCATCCTTTTAGGGATATAACGCATGCTCCCTTCATCTTCACACAGTGCAGAGTTTTCGATATCGAATGAAACTTCTCTAATGATTGCCTTCTGTTTGCCCCGTCCGAAAACGGCAGTAGCAGTCATGGAAGGGAATCCCAGGGCATCTAACACTTCTTTGGTGCGTGCAATCTTATTTGGTCTGATGATTGCCAGTATCTCTTTCATTTGAATCCTCACAATCCTTTGCTTCGAGTTCTGACAGTGTAAACTTCATCTACAGGGCTTAAGAAGATTTTTCCATCTCCAAAGTTTCCGGTAAATGCTTTTTCGTTTATTATATCCACCACTTTGCTGGTATCTTCAGAGGGGGTCACCAGCATGAGCATGACCTTGGGTAGTTCGTCATAGTAGATGTTATCCAGCTGAATACCTTTTTGTTTTCCACGTCCAATAACATCCATTTTAGTTAAAGCTACATATCCTGCATCTGATAGGGCATCTACAACATCTTCTACTTTATCTGGTCTCAGTATGGCTCTTATCATTTTCATTTTTACACATCCACCTAGTCTATAAGGCCATATTTTACAACCAGATCTTCTAGTTCATCCATGGTCATTGGAGTTGGAATGGCGTAATTTTCGTTATTAATGATTTTTTCTGCAAGTGTTTTGTATTCGTTAGCCTGATTACATTCATCATCAAATTCAATTACAGATTTTTTGTTAAACTCTGCTTTTTGAACTATGTTGTCTCTAGGAACAAAGTGAATTAATTGAGTCCCTATTTTATCGCAGAATTCTTTCATAAGTTCTAGTTCACCGTCTACATTTCTGCTGTTACAGATGATTCCTCCAATTCGTACTCCACTCTGTTCAGCATATTTTGCCATACCTTTACAGATGTTATTTGCAGCATAAAGTGCCATCATCTCGCCAGAAGCTACTATGTAGATTTCTTCGGCTTTACCATCCCTTACAGGCATTGCAAATCCGCCACAGACAACATCCCCTAAAACGTCGAAGAATACAAAGTCTAAATCTTTTTCGTATTCACCATACATTTCCATTATGGTTATGGCGGTGATTACGCCTCTACCTGCACATCCAACACCAGGTTCGGGACCACCAGATTCACAACATTTAATTCCTTCGTATCCGACTTCAACAACGTTTTCAGGAGTACAGGCTTCTTCACCTTCTTCTCTTAATGTATCCATCATGGTGACCTGCATTTTACCCCCAAGTATCAGACGAGTACTGTCTGCTTTGGGGTCACATCCGTGAATCATGACATTTTGATCATAGAAATGAGCCATTGCTGCTGCGGTGTTTTGCTGTGTTGTAGATTTTCCAATTCCACCTTTTCCATATATAGCAATTTTTCTTACCATTTTGACCTCTCTTGGTTGTTTTTTATTTTTTGAATTTAAGAATTTACCGGAAGAAGGCAACCTACTTCCGATAAAATCAAATTGAACATTATTCTATATAAATCTTTTGATAATAGGTAATTAACATTTAATATCTAAAATTAATAGACATATGATCTAATATCCCCATTTATTTTGTGGGTGGTTGAAATGAAAATTAATTTTTTTGAGGATTTTCATCTATTCTTATTTCATTTGTCATTTTAGACAGGTATTGAACTACAGCGTGGGGTATTGTTTCCTTTTTTGATTCCACTACTTCAATTCCTTGTTCATGAAGTTTTTTCTTGGGTACATCTCCTATCCTTTTACAAAAAAGTACTTTACAATCTTTTAAAAGTTCTAATCCTCTCACACACATGTATTCATGATTGCATATTGGTTCATTGTGTTTTTCTCTTAGTTCAATTAATCTAAGCCCTTCCCTTTCAATTTGGTAGATTAAAATGTGGCAGGCCTGTCCAAAGTGTTGGTCTATTATTTTTCCATCACTAGAGGCAATTGCAATTTTCATTTTATCTTCTAAAGTGTGATCATCCTTTTTTTGAAATAATAGACAAAAATTGAGCGAATTATTGATTCAGTGGAGAATTAATTATTGATGCATTGTTGTTTGCTGATTTATAAATTATAATCAGTTCATGATCTAATAATCGCATATAATGCCCTGTACTCTTTGAACAGTGATTGCGGCATTTGGACAGACTTCTAAGCATTTTTTGCAAAATTTACAGTAGTCAGGGTTTGTTAGGATAACTGAATCATTTCTTATTGTGAACATGTTTATTGGACATACGTATGCACATTTCCCGCATTCGGGTCCTTCACAATCTGTTTCGTTTAATTTAGCTATTATCATATTTTAATTCTTTAAATTGTTGAATTTAATGAGTAATAGATCATAAAAACTTGAATTTTCACCCATTTCTTTTTTTTATTCATTTTTCGTGGTTTTTGCTAATTTGAACTTGTGACAAATTATACAAAATTCAATATCGGAATAAGGAAACATAGTTCCGATAGACTTAATTGATGTACTATGGTATATAAACTTTTTGTAAATAAAAAAAATTCACATATTATTTAAAAAAGATATTGATCTGATCAGAACATCTCAAAAATTACACCATATAATATAAATTGGTTGGAATGCTACTATATCTTGTTTTAATTTTATTTCATTCTAAATCATTGTTGAGTAAGGGCCTGTTTTCCTATTTAAAAATTTTTTTGGCCTGATAATCATACATTCAGATCATCATTACCCAAAGCATATCAATTGAAATAAGGCTTAATGACAATTTTCATGGTTCTAATCATATTCATAAAACTCCTTTCAACTTATTTTTCCGAATATAATCATCCAATGCCCTTCTGATAAGTTTACCCATTGGAATTTCACCTTTTTTCTTCGAAAGTTCCCTTAAATCCTGATACATCTCATCAGGAATTTTTAAAGTTATCTGTTTGTCCATTTTATCTGCCTAGATATAGATCATTCAGTATGTATTTATAGATTGAAGGGTTTTTAGAGTTATAACTTTTCCAAACAGCCTTTACAAACTGTTGATCCGTCTTTGCTAATGAACGACTCTCCACAACTTGTACATATGCGCACATCTTTCTTGGCCTTGACTGGAACTTGCACATCCACGAATTCCCAAGTGTAAACATCATCACCAGCTTTAATAAGCTCTGAAATAGCCTCTTCGTGGGGCACTTTGCGTTCGTTCATGTACCATGCATGGAATACTGGGTATTTAGCGGTTTTTGCAGGGTCTAAAAAGATTCTAACTCCTTTAACATTGGTTTCGCCAGGTTTAGCTCCTTTATTTATGGTTACGGCCATTTTATCGTAATCTAAAATTTTAAGCCCTTTGTTTCCAACTGTACATCCATGAAGAATTTGGAATGGATCTGGCAAACAATTCAGAGTTTCACAAGTAACGAAAATCCGATCATCATCATTTATATCCAGCAATTCACTGGCTATTTTTAACATTTGCAGGCCAATAAATGCTCCAGTACTTAAATATCCGTGGAAAGGAACTACTTTATCAATCTGGGGTAATATTTCAGGATCATCTATTTTTGCAATAATTTCGTCCATTTTTTCACTCCCTAAATCACTCACTTTGAGGAATATTATTTGATTATTGGCAGTTTATATGTTGATAAATTTGTTTGTATTAATTTCTTCAATAAAATATTATAATCTGTCTAAAAAATACATTTGTCCTGTTTTTTAAATAAAACCCACAATCCAGAATCATCATTGGTTAATATGTAATCATTAATTTTGGCTTTAGTCACCGCTTTTTCAAGAGTATCTATATTCATTTTAGGTGAACTTTTATGAAATTTCTTGTTTTTATTTTTAAACTTTTTTTTAATTTTTTTCCCTACTTCTGCACTTCCATATCCTCCGCCTATGTATCCTGCACCTCCTGGCTTTAAAACCCTATAAATTTCTTGGAATGCAGTGGGTAAATCTTTCCAGAAAAACATGGATCCTCTACTGAATATGAGATCAGCAAATTCATCGGGGAATGGCATTTGATGTACATCTCCTTTCCTAATTTTAATCCGGTTTGTGAGACCTTCTTTTTTAACAGACGCTGCTGCGATCTCAATCATTTCTGGAGATATATCCATTGCATATATTTTAAGCTGGGTTATTCTTGCCATGGCTACTGAAAGTGATGCAGGACCAGCACCCACATCAATGGCGGTTCCTGTTTTTATCTTAAATTTTTCAGTGATCTGATTGGCTATCAGGGGATAGATGGGTGCATGGGCTCCATCTCTAAACATGGAATTAATTGATTGGGTGTCATATATCATTTAATAACCTTTTAACAACCTGATTGGAGTCTTTACTAACTTTCCATTACTCTGAACCCTATTTCGCCTCTGCAGACTCTGGTGTTGATCATACCACCACTCTGGCTGATCTTACGTAGAATGGCTTCAGGATCCAGTAATTCAACTCCTGCCAGCATATCAGCACCATAATCGAAAAGTACATCACACATAGTAGTACTGGGGCCCATGATGATGGTATAAGCATCTTCATGTTTGGCTAAGTTTAAATAACGCTCCAATCCTTTATTTATCAGGGTGGAACCGGTTATAACAATGATATCACTTTCTGGGAAGACATATTCTGCAGCTGCTTCAGTGATGATTCCTTCTTTGGAGTTAGTAAGGGTTGGATCTGCTTCCAAGACCCAAAACTCTTTAGCTACAGATCTTATTTCATCGATCTTGGGGAACTTACCTACCATGATGACTTTTTTATTTTGACTTTCCTCTATGATCAGATCCTGGGCGTTGATGTTCTTCTTTCCACGGGGTTTCATCATGGAATTCAGGGCAGCCACACCGATACTGGCTTCCACCAGATTCCAAGATTTAACATACTCTGCCAGTTCCATGGTAGTTTTATTGGTTAAATTGCCCATATCTCTGGTGTAATTACCGTGGGCCACAGGGATACCGTATGTTTTGGAAACTCCACCATACTTACCATGAACCCCAGTCCAAGATACTCCAACTCTGACATCCTTTACAGGGGAGTTATTTTCACTTGCTGCTTCCATTAAGTCGTTCACTAGTTTCATTTGCTCACTCTATATTTTCTGATAATAAGAACCTTCTGCACAGGCTTTACATAATGTTCGTCCATCAACAATTACTTCACGTCGGTCTAGAACTCGGTCACCACACTCTTCACAATGTGTTTTGAATTTAGGGAATCCAGGAATATCATGCTCACCTATATCGACTTTAACTTCCTCGATAAGTAGAAGTTCTTCTTCTGGAACTTTGGAAAGGGCTTCTACCATTTTTTTCATATCTGGCCGGTTGTTATCATTTTTTTCACCAGGTTTCGGTGGTTCACGCTTATTTTCTGCGGCAGAAACTCTCACTGCCTTTCCAGTTGATAGATCCAGGAAAGTAGCGGCAAATTTACCATAATCCTTGTATTTTAGGGTTCTATGTCCCATGGTGATGCCGGTAACAGCTTGAACTGCATCTGCCATGCAACGATCTATTTCAACATAGACCATCAAATCACGATTTCTCTCGCCGGGGTTCATGCCCAGCTCTTTCATACCTGCCATGGCAATTCTGGTTCCTATAACAATACCTGGGCAAACTTCACCATGGAAATTTCTGCCTTTTTCCAGTAAAACATCAAAATTATTCATTTTATTCCTCCTAAAATTTTAATTCAGTGATGATCTGAATGAATGTAAAATATTTGGGTTTTTGTTCATGAAATGCATTTAATTAAGATTTTTTCATCTAAAAAAAGAAAAAAAGGGAAAAAAATTATTTTCCTGGCCTTCCGTATCCTTTTAGAGTGGCAACAATAGTGGTTCTTCCCAGGTAAACAAGTATTGCAGCTATTATCAGGAATATAACTCCCAAAATAGCACTGATAGGTAAACCGGAATTACTGGAAGTTCCAGTTAATGCAGAACTGCCCTGTTCTAATGGTAACCCTGGGGCTATTTCATTAGTTGCAGTTGAAGTACTTACAGTACCTACGGCAGTGGTTAAACCATTCCACGCATTACCTAAAGCACTACTTATGGCAGCAAATCCAGTTCCAGCAGTTCCCTGAGTAGTAGTTCCCTGAGTTGTGGTACCGGGTGTAACAGGTGTTACAGGCTCTACATAGGTTAACATTTTCTGAATAGGGTCGCCACCAGCTGCAGTAAGATCATTCAGGAAAGTCTGATCTATGTTAATGGTTTTAGCTACGGTTATAGCTGAAGCCAGAAGCCCTGCATCGGGACCATTATTCCAAACCTGATCTAAATGCCAGAAAAGACCTGCTTCCTGTGCATATACATTCGAAGTATCAGAAGTATATCCTTCAGCTTTCATTGCAGCATTTATGCCAGTTTCATCGTACTGGATGAGCATTGCTTTACCTGTGTTGGTTGCATCATTCCATATGATAAGGATGATGGGATAGGTTGAGTCACTGCTCTGCATAGCATAGTAGGTGCCCTGTGATGGGGAAACACCCCAACCTGCGGTTCTACCAGATATCTGACGATTGGTTTCACTTGCTGCGGTGAGCGCTAAAATGGTGTAGAGTTCGTTTGCACCAAGAGGGTACTGCCCCTGTAAGTAACTGGAAAGATCATACTCTTTGGTGGAACAGATACATCCCACACGTCCAATGGTTCTAATGTAACTGTAAGGGGCATTTGCCGCCCATGCATACTGTATACCGGCAACTGCAGGTATTACAAAGCTTCCTCCTAAGAAACCCCCTGTAGATATTTGAGAAGGACTAATATCTCTTATAGCGCTGGTGGTTAAGTAATAACCATTTGTTGAAGCATTATAGACAGTGTTGGTCCGCACTCCGTTAATGATCAAACTGTCTATGTCTCTGTTCACTGCATACGTCTCTCTGGAGGCAGGATCTACTTTTACAAAGAGTGCCATTATGTTGGAGCTCCAGGTCCACGGGTTTCTAATCTGCAGTATGTTGTCTATTGTAAAACCAACAACGTTGGTGATGCCTGCTGCACTTAAAGCTTCCCGACCGGCACTTACTATACCGTCTATGAATCCAACCAGAGAGTAAGTGTTCAGTAGGTTGACATAGTATGGAGCTAGGACCACAGCCACGTTACCTGCAGCCAAATCATCGGCAGTAAATAATCCACTAGTATATGCGGAATTAAATGCCTGCTGACCTAAAGCGAACATGCCGGCATAATCGGTTACTGGTATAACATCAGTATTCCAGGTAGTACTCGCATCACTTAAACCTGCAATGTAATCATGGTCGATTCCGTGACCATATCCCAGGGCCTCGTCATACCATAGATATCCAATGTCGGCCTCATTTACAGTTTTTAGAGTTTCCACTGTGAACAATGCTGCAGGGTTGGTTTTTAACAGGTTTAAGATATACAGATTGTACTGGATTTCACTTAAAGTACCAGCCACTACAGATGTACTGGTTGCGGCTTCAAACTGGCTGGTCAGATCGTTTACCATCATTAAAGCCAGGACACCGTACCGGTTTCCATCGTTATCCGTGTTGTAGTTTATGAACGCTGTTTCACCAGGTGTTCCACTGCTAGTAGAGAAGAGAATTTCGTTGAATCCAAATGTTCCATACATCAATGCATCGTCATCTAGGCCCCCGGCATTGGTTATCACATAGTTTGATCCAGTGGGATAAGTAAGTGCAAAGCTATGGGTCATGGCGTAGTTAGCAATGGTACCTGAATTTATTCCTTCGGTCGTGAAAGTCTCTGCCATAAGATCTGCAGGAGCTCCGTTTGCCCAAAGGTTTGCTATGCCAATAATGTTATATGCATTGGCACCTAACTGCGATAAAGCATAATTCCACTGATCTTGGGTCATATCTGAACCTATGTAAACACTATCGCCATTAGAAATGGTATATGATGAACCAGTTCCAGCTACAGTGTATGTTTTGGCTCTTAATGCCCCGTTGGTTGCCAGTGACACAAAAGTATATGTCAAATCTCCGTTGGGTTCATTTATACTCAACAAATTTCCACTACCGTGGGTGATGGCCTGATCAGATGCAAGAGAACTTGTAGTGTCAACCACAGCCTGTGCACCATCTTCAGTACTTTCACCATTTAAGGTAGCACTTCCAGCAGTGGTAATAACTAAATTAGAGTCAGACTGATCTAAATCTAGGTTTGAATCGGTCATTGCAGATTCTGTAACCTCCTGACCGGACAGATACGAATCACTAGTTGTGTCAATAGCTGAAGCTGATCCCATAATGGTTACAGCGACCAAAAACGCAACTGCAAGTAGTATAACATGTTTTCGCACATTTTCACCTCCTTTTAATTTTTATTATCATGATAAAATTCATGACAATACAGATTATTATCAATATGTATATATAAACATGTCGATATTTGAAAACTATTTTAAATTGCTTAAAATTAGATAGAAATATATTATTTCAATTAAAAATGAAATGAAAGATTTTACATTTTGGGAATAATTTTTAAATAATTAACTCCACTTAAAATTTACTTATCTTAGGAAGAATTGATAAATTAAAGAGGAGTACAAAAAAAGAGGAATATTGAAAGAAAGAAAAGATAGTAGTTATTTCCCTTCAATCAATCCGCCTAACTTATTTTGCCAGGATTTGGATTTGACATTTTCCAGGTTCATTTTTTCTCGTTTAATGGTGATACAGTTCTGGGGGCAGACATTACTGCAGGCACCGCAAAGAATGCAGAATTTCTCTTCTATCACGGATTTGCCATCAACCAGGCTTGCTGCATTGCAGGGGCAGACATCCATACAAGCATGACAGGATTCACCCTTACATTCAGTGGTGTCCATTATAACTTCACCTTCGAATGGTTTGGTGACTTTCGCTGCATCCACCGGACAGATCTCCTGGCACCAACCGCAATTCACACACAGATCTTCCTGCAAGATAGACCTTCCTTTAATTTCAGCGTCTTCAGGGTTCAGCCGATAGTCACCGTATGAACAGGAAGTACAAACGGCTTTTATGGCATCAACAGGACAGGCACGTTTACATACCAGGCAGTAAACACATTTATTTTCATCTAATTTAATTTCACGTTCCATCTGGTCTTTGACAGTCATGTTTATGGCATGTGGTGGACACAATTCTTCACATATTCCGCAGTAGATACATTTATCCTTGTCTATATTTATTTCACCAGTCACTAGTTTAGAACGGTCAGGAAGTTCTCTTTTGATAGTTATGGCATCCTGTGGACATGCAGTTTCACATGCTTTACAGTATAAGCACTCTTCATCATCAATTGATGCGTTATGGCTCCAGTTGGGATATGCATCAAGGTTTATGATGTTTTCATCGTTTATTTTAAATTCAAGTGCTCCGAAAGGACAGCTTGAGGCGCATAAACCGCATAAAACACAGTTTTTACCATTGACGTTAAGATAATCCATATCTACAAGGCCCCTGGCTATTGGCAGTACTGGGCCCAATTTCAAGGATTCTGTGGGGCATATTTCTGTACATATTCCACAGCCAACGCATTTATCGCGGATGTAATCCAGGGAACGTTTTTCATTCCCATCTCTTTCTACCGTGCTCATAATACCATTCCCTATCTAATTTTTAGAAACCATCCAACACACAATTCAAGAATTCCAAAATTTAAGCTTTTGATATGGCTTGATTCGGACAATTAGTGATGCATAAGTCGCAGTCATCACATTTATCCGGATATAAAACCAATTCTCCATCTTCCTCTACTAATGCTCCCTGTTCACAGAGTTTGATGCATAAACCTTCTCCTGGGCAGTTTGCGATTTTTCCACATTTTTCTGAGTCTATAACTACTGGCATGATTCTCACCGTCATAAATTGAGTTGATGATCTAAATATGCGATATGGATATATAAACATATCGAATTGTGTTCATATCTGTCCATGGAAAAATATTATTTAAAATCCAAAAATAAAAGTGTATATAACTTTTCGTTGGAAATGCAAAATAAAAATTCAAATGATAATCTATTAAGATGATAGTAAATTTAGTAACTAATCAAATTAAGTTATTTTAAAAAATAAAAAAAGAATTGTTGAGGTTTTATTCTTTTCCAACCATTACTTCAGTGGATTTTACAATTACAGTAATTGTGTCTCCTTCTTTAATGTCCAAATCTTCGGCTGCTTCCTTGGTTATTATGGCAGTAATAACATCGGGGGCCTCAATTTTTACTTTAACTTTAGCCATTATCATTCCAGTGTCAACAGCTTCTACTTTTCCCTTTAATGTGTTCCTGGCACTTATTTTCATCACACATCATCTCCTTCATTCATCTGTCTTAGTGTGCATATTTTATATATTATATAATTAAAATAATTTTTTAAGCAAAGATATACATTTCGCAGATTATTATACGGTGTAATAATGAATTCAATAAAATACAAGCCCATAGGCACAATACACTCGCCTTACGAAGACCTCCATGGAATGCCAATACAACCTGTTGGTGCAGAGGGAGTTAAAGGAAAAATAGAAATTAATAAAGAATATGAAAAAGGTTTAAAGGATTTAGATGGATTTTCGCATATTATATTAATCTATCATTTGCACTTATGTAATGGACATTCTCTTATAGTAAAACCTTTTCTGGACACTGTGAAAAGAGGAATATTTGCTACAAGAGCACCTAAACGTCCAAATCCCATTGGACTTTCAGTAGTTAAATTAGATAAAGTAGAAGGAAATACTATTCACATATCTAACGTGGACATCCTTGATGGAACGCCTCTCCTAGATATAAAGCCATACATTCCTCATTTCAACGCTTGTATGGATGAAGAAGTGCGCATTGGATGGTTTGATGATAAAAAACACGAAGCGAAAGAAAAAAAATCAGATAAACGGTTTGTTGATTAAATTAATCTGCAATTTTTTGATTTGCTAAATTTGATCATTCCATCTTTTTGTATTATGGTATCAAATCATATTTTAGTAGTGAAGAGTAGGTGCTTACTAGAAAAAATAAGTTATTCAAAAAAAAGAAATTTTGATTTATTAAAACTCTTCCATCTGGGATATATCCATTAGAGTTTCTACTGCTTTGGTTTGCACGTTTATTCCTGCCTCTTTAATTGCTGCTATTGGATTTAAACCACCCGGGGCAACTATTCCTGCGTGATAACGTTCTACTTTGGCATTGTAGATTAATTCGCTGGGTTTACCAATTTTTAATATTGAAAAACCTGCTTCTTTCACTTCTTCTAAGATATCCAATGCTTCAGGACGGGCCACATAGGGGATTTCCTTAATACTGGCCAGAATTCTTCCACCATTTTTTAGAGATTCACCTACAGATGTTAGTCCTTTGGATAAATAAATTTCATGTGGGTCAAGGGATGAACCATTATAAGCAGTTAGTTCAATGAATCGGGGAGATTTGCCTTCTGTTTCCAGGATTCCTCCGTATTGGGGAGTCGATGCTATGCCCTGTTTGGTGAGTATTCCATCAATGGTTAGGCTGCAAACTGTGGCTAATCCTTTCTTTCCTTCAGTTCCAGGAATGATCTGGAAATATCTGCTGGTACAGTACTCGGGACGTGAGTTCATAACTTCATCGAAGATATTCAGACTTTCTTCAAAGTCTTCCTTATTTAGGTAAGACACATTCACGATCACGTTCCCTTCATGCCCTTCTGGATCGAAATCAACCTTATGGATAAGGTTCCATGCTTTTGAAAGTAAAAATTTGACTTTTTTACCTTTTTCTGGCCCTGTATTTTTTAAGAGATTAGTTGGGGTGGCTGCAGATTTCATTTCAGAAAATTCAACTGTGCTCTCAGCCATCCTAATGTTAACCTCATAACCTGCCTCTTTAGCAGCGCATAATGGTGATATGCCGCCTATGACTGCAATACCAACCATATCTGTATCTACTGGAATTCCCAGAACTGGTTCGCCTGGTTTACCAATTTTTAAAAGTCCGGAGACTCCTATTTTTTGGAGGTCATCGAATAATTTAATGGATTCTTCTCTGGCATTGGCGGGGATTAGGCGGAAATTAGCAGGAATATTTCCGTTACCTTCCTTTATCACTCCTAAAACAGATGTCATCTCTTGATCTGTGAATGCCTCCAGTGGGGTCATGGAAGTCTTTTTATAGGCAATAAGCTCGGTGAAACTTTTTGGAACGTTATTTTTTATTTCCACCAGCCCTCCATATCTGGGGACAACTGGAATGCCTGCTTTGAGCAACATCCCATCTATGGTGGTTCCGCAAATAGTTTCCATTTCCATCTGGTTTTCATATTTCTCAGATGAAGATGGATCGGTGGTTTTTATGAAAGGGCTAACTGCTATTCCATGGTTAAAACTGGTTTCAATGATTTTCATTAATTTTTCATCATAATCAAAGGTGGATGTGTTGACAATTACCTTTCCTAATCCGGTTTTGGGATTGAGGGTGGTATGGTACATCATGTCTTCAAATTTTGAGAAAATGAAATCAACTTGATCATAAATAAGGCCTTTTCCAAGTTCTTTAACGCCTTCCTGCGTTATTCGCCTTCCAGAGTATCCTATTCGTTCTGTAAATCCTTTTTCGTCCAGAATACGCATATGGTATCGGACTGCTCTTTCACCAAGGTCATATCCTTTCTTGCGAAGCTCTTCAGCTATGGTTTTTGCACCTAAGACTTTGCTTCTGTCTGCCAGGATCCTCAGGATCTCCATCATTTTACGATCAGTTTCCTGTGGCATTTATTCACCCAATTATTAATATTCAGTCATTGGTTCTAATTTTTAAGTGGTGTTATATTTATAGTATTATCTGTTTCCTTTATGAATTTGAGTTATTTTAATCCTATTATATGATTGGTGTATAAAAATTTTGGTTCTAGTTAACTTGAGATTGATTTCAAATAATTTGGGGCTAAAATGGGAATGAAAAAGGTGTAATAGGATCCAAATGATTATATAAAAATAAAGAAAAAAAGAAAAGGGGGTTTAGATCTGGAGGTATTTGTCCAGTTCGTAGGGGAATACTTGTATCCGGTAGTCGTCCCATTCTTTCCTTTTTAAATCCATATACTGGGTGTAGACATGGTCTCCCAGGGATGCTTTAACCACATCATCCTTTTCCAGAGCGTGGTATGCTTCCCATAGGCTGGATGGTAGGGTGTCTATACCTAATGGTGCCATTTCTTCTGGTGTTAATTGGAATACATCGATTTCAGTTGGTTCTCCAGGGTGGATCTTGTTTTCGATACCATCCATACCTGCTTCTAACATAGCAGCGAATGCCAGGTAGGGGTTACAGGATGGGTCTGGGCATCTGAATTCCACACGAGTACCGTTTCCACGGGATGCTGGGATTCTGACCAGGGTGGATCTGTTTTTGAGTCCGTAGGCAATGTACACTGGAGCTTCATATCCTGGTACCAGTCGTTTGTAGGAGTTAACTGAAGGAGCCACAATGGAAGCTAATGCTTTTGAGTGTTTGAGTAATCCTCCAGTGAAGTATAAAGCTTCTTCTGACAACTGGTTTTCGGTGTCAGGGTCAAAGAACACATTCTTACCATCTTTAAATAGGCTCTGGTGGCAGTGCATTCCACTACCATTCACTCCGAAGAATGGTTTAGGCATGAAGGTGACCATGGAGCCAAGTTTGTCTGCTATGGCTTTGATGGCCTGTTTAAATGTGATTACTGCATCTGCAGTTTTGAGAGCATGGTCGAATTTGAAGTCAATTTCATGCTGTCCAGGTCCTACTTCGTGGTGGCTTACTTCCACATCGAAGTTTAATTCTTCCAGTCCCAGGACCAATTCCCTTCTCATGTCAGTTCCCTGATCTACAGGTTCTACATCGAAGTATATACCTTCATCATGAGGGTAAACATTTCCTTCTTCATCAACATCTACTATGAAGAATTCTGGTTCTGGGCCAACATTATATTCGTAACCCATTTTTTCGGCTTTTGCCAGGGTTTTCTTTAATATGTATCGTGGGTCTCCTTCGAAAGGTTTTCCATCGGGCCAGTAGATGTCACAGATGAACCTGCAGACTCCCTGTTCTTCGGGTCTCCATGGAAGAGCAGAAAATGTGTCTGGGTCTGGTTTTATGACCAGGTCACTCTCATTGATATTTACAAATCCTTCAACAGATGAACCATCAAATAGTAATCCGTCTTTTATAATATCTTCTATGTCATCTGGTTTTACTAGGGGGATGGCCATATTTTTTGGAGTCCCATTTATGTCCACGAATTGTAGCCTAACGAATTTAGTACCGCATTTTTCAATACTTTCAATCACTTTTCCAATTTTGTCTTGCAATTTGTAACCTCCGTGATCTTCACCGGAAGGATGTTTCCTTTTACTGGTATATAAATGTTTGTGGTATTAAGATGAGGATAAGGATATTGTTCAAAAATAATGGGGAGACGGTTAAACTTTGAAAAATTAAATGAAATAATAACTTTAAAGTATCAACAAGTTTCAATCCATGTGATTACACTTTAGTCCCATTTATGAATTTCATATTCACAGAAATTATTTTTTCTCCAGTAGAAGAATTTAACCAGACATCATAGGTAGCATAATCATGTGCAGGGACTTGGGGCAACATTATTATAGTTTTAGTTACGATTTCTTTATTATTATTGTATCCAATTACAGTTAAGTTTACAAAACGATATTCTTGGCTTACTTTGTTTTCAACCAGTCCAGTTACATGATAGGAGTTATTATTATTGGATTCATCTATGTTAACTGTAAACTGGACGATGTCATCAGTTTTGACACTTTTCTGGTTAATAAGACTACCCGGGTTGAATGTGCATCCACTGGTCATTAATATTAAAATTATAATGAATAATCCTAATACAACTGAAATTTTTGATTTATTCATATAAACCCCTTTTATATGGAATCCATTAACGTGTTTATTAATCCGTTAATGGGTTCGCGTTGTTATCAATAGTTTGAATTTAAAAACGTACCACTGAAAATGCCTCTTCTTTTGCAAGGTCAAACATCAAGACATGAGGTGCCATTATTGGATGTCCCTTTCCAGTAATGATTTTCACGGCCTCAAAAGCTTGGAGACAACCAACAATATTAGGAACAGGGCTGATTACGGGTGGAACTTCATTGTTAAGTTTCATAATATTAGAGGCTATTTTTTCGGTCAGATCTTCCCCTTGTGAGGGTAATTTAAAAACTTCTTCATAAGATGGGGTGTCAGAGGTGATCACTGTCACCTGACCCATTGTGCCGTGGATTGCACCATGGATAAATGGAATATTCATCTTTTTGGCGTATCGACTAACTATGATGCGGGTTAAAAGGTTGTCAAGTGCGTCTATTACTATTTCACTACCTTCTAATATTTTGTGGACATTTTCATTGTTTAATTCTTCATTAAATGCTTCGATCTTAATGGAGGGGTTAATTAATTGAAGTTCTTTTTTTGTAACTTCGGTTTTTGGTTTTCCAATGCTTTCGATGTTGCTCATGATCTGTCGGTTAAGGTTAGAGATTTCGAAAATATCTTTATCAATTATACGAAGCTTTCCAAATCCCATTCTGGCCAGCATCTCCAACACGGCACCACCGATTCCTCCACAGCCAATGACGGTTATTTGGGATTTTTTAACTTTTATTTGTTGATTTTCATCAAGAATTCCCTTTTGTCTGTCGACCATTTCCCAATAAGTTTTATCGTAGTTTTCACCTGGCATAGGAGCACCGAACAACCTTTCACTAAATTTTATGAGCACAGATATGCTTTTTATGAGCACAGGTATGCTTCTTTGTTTATGATTTAATTTTCAATATTTTTAATGTTTTTTCATCAGAAACCATAAATTTTATACAATAACGACATATCTTAATTAAATATATCAAAACACGATATATATCTACGGGGAAAAAAATTTATTAAAACGTATCATACAATTTTCCTGACAAAAAAGTATATTCATGTCTGTATTTGCAAGAGCAGTAATTACATTTAACGTGATTGAAAGAAGTCATACATTAAAAGAAGTCATAATATGTTTAATGTGATAAAATAATGTATAGGTCATAGTTTAATCAAAAATCTAATCAATTGATTTAGTATAGGAATATAATTTAAAAAAGCAGAATACATGATGGGAGGGATTGGAATGGACAAATTCACCAAAGCAATGGAAAAAATGTCACAAATGCCGGAAGAACAATATAATGCACTAATCGACAGGGAAAAGAAAAAAATATGCATATGTCGAAGTTGTCCTAGCTTTAACCAGTGTATGGGTGAGGATAAAGAAGGTTTGTTCTGCATTCTGGGAAAAAGTAGTTGCAATGTAAATATTGTTGAATGCAACTGTTTGGAGTGCCCAGCCCACAAGAATTTTGACATGAAACACAATTCTTACTGTGTTGAAGGTTCAGAGGATAAACAGCGAAATAAGTGATATTGAAACTTATATTGGAGTTTTATTTTTTATCCCACAATTTTTTCTAATGTTAATTTCAACCAATCTCCAATCAAGTTGTATCTTCTAATTTTTAATTCTGCTTATTTCTCCTTTTTTACTAATTTTATTGTTTATTTTTTTGGATTTTTTTTGTTTTTAAATGGATAGTAAAATTAGATGGATTATAGTGAAAATTCAGTGAAAAATAGAGATTTATTTTGATAAAAGTTTAAACAAATAAAATTTAAGTGCCGGGGGCGGGATTCGAACCCGCGACCTCGCGGTATCCCAGGAAAAAGTCAGAGCACTTGCTTAATACCCTATGAGCCGCGCGCTCTAACCAGCTGAGCCACCCCGGCATGGCTTATATGCTGTTCATTCTTATATAATTTAAAGTTTTCTATGGCTTGTTTTGGTGGTGCCTACTAATTTATGTATGGTTGTTTTCTATTTTATATTAGTGGACTAAATTTTTAAATCAATTAAAAATTCTAAATCTCTACATCAATTAAAAATTATATGGTTTTTCTGTATACATAGGGGTGATATAATTGGATGAACATGTGATGGAGGCTTTAGGGAAGTCAAAAGTGGTTATTAAAGGGGGTAAGGTGGTTAGTGTTGAAAAACCACTGATTGATTTTTGTCCTCTCTTTCAAAAATACAGGGGAATTGAAAAATTCACCCCCCAGATCATTCAGGAGAACATGGAGTTTCGTATTAAGGACTTTGGCATGTGCACCAAAGAAAGAAAAATGGAAATGGGTGATTTCTTATCATTCGGAATATCTGAAACTTTAGGGACATTATTAGATGAAAAAATCATTGAATGTGCTGTTATTGTGTGTGAAGGATGTGGCACAGTAATTGTTGAAGATCCTGAACGGGTACAGGGGATCGGCGGCAGAATTTCTGGAATTATCAGCACCAACCCCATAGAAGAAATAATTTATACTTTGGGTGAGGACACAGTACTTGACCCAGAAAATGCAAAGATCGATCAAATTCAAGGTGTAATAAAGGCCATCAATAATGGTTACAAGAAAATCGGGGTGACTATTTCCTCGGCAGCTGATGCAGTTAAGATTAAAGAGATAGAAAGTCAGCATGAGGATGTTAATATCTATATATTTACAGTTCACACCACAGGCATTTCCCGAGAGGATGCAGAGATACTTTTTGACCATGTTGATGTGATAACTGCCTGTGCTTCTATTCATATAAGAAATATTGCAGAAGAAAGAGATACTTTTTCAGTGGGAGCTTCCATACCTATTTACGCCACCAGTAAAAATGGTGAAAAGTTTCTGAAAATGAGGATAGAAAAGATAGGGGGATTGAAAGAGAAAAAAGATGCAAAAATTCCTGATCCTCTTATTTAAGGAAAATAGGGAAAAATCCCCCTGGAACCTAATTTCGGAAGGATTAACTCATAAAGGATTAATCCTAATTTCAGATTGATTACCAAATTCAAAAATTTGCCAAGAAATGTCCTAGTTAAAGTGTATCTATGGGCTGTCTAATCATGCAAACCAGCAAGGGCACGGATAAGAGAACTCTGAGTGATAAGACCAACTAAATTCCCATTCTCAACTACTGGGATCCTTTGATAACCTTTTTCTGCCATGATCTTGGTGATATTCATGATAGGGGTGCTTTTCTCCGCTACTTCAGGATCTTTACTCATCAAATCACCCACTTTAAGACCAAGAGTTTCCCCACCAGCTAGGAGAATGTCACGATGAGTGATTATTCCAACCAACTCGCTTTCATCCACCACAGGCAAACCTCCTACATTGCAACGCATCATCTTAAGCTTGGCTGCTGCCACCAGGTCATCAGGGGAGGTCACATACACTTCTTGGATCATGATATCTTGGGCATGCAATTTTTTTATCATAATATTTAATTCTCAACTACTTACTATATTAAAACGAGGGTGAAAAAAGTGACTCAGTTGTACCAGGCTGGCAAAGGCCAGACCACAGACGAAATGCGAAAAATAGCCGAAAATGAAGGCATAAACGTTCAAAAACTCACACGTCGAGTTGCTAAAGGTCATGTGGTGATTCCCGCCAATAAAAACCGGAACACCAAACCCTGTGGCATAGGACGGGGACTCAGCACCAAGATCAACGCCAATTTGGGTTCTTCCCCTGAACTGGAAAAAGTGGAGTTGGAAATAGAAAAAGCACAAATAGCAGTACGATATGGTGCTGATGCAGTTATGGACCTTTCCACCGGTTCTAATTTCAGAGAAGTTCGAAATGGGATTATTAAATCTACCAATGTGCCATTAGGAACAGTACCCATATACCAAGCAGGGATCATTGCTGCGAAAAAGCGTGGTGCAGTAGTTAACATGGAAGAAGATGACATGTTCCAGGCTATTGAAGAACAGGCCAAGGAAGGTGTTGATTTTATGACGATCCACAGTGGAATTACTCTGGATACTGTCCAGAAAGTTAAAAACTCTGAAAGGATAATGGGTGTGGTAAGTAGGGGTGGTGCTTTCCTTGCTGCCTGGATACTCCACAACCAGGAAGAAAATCCATTATACAAAAATTATGACTACCTACTGGAAATCGCCAGGGAGCACGATGTAACCATTTCCCTGGGAGATGGTCTAAGACCAGGATGTTTGGCTGATGCTTCTGACATACCCCAGATAAGTGAGCTAATAATCCTGGGAGATCTGGTAAAAAGAGCTAAAAATGCGGGAGTGCAGGTTATGGTGGAAGGTCCTGGACATGTACCCCTAAACCAGGTTGAAGCCAACATGCAGATTCAAAAAACAGTGTGCAAAGGAGCACCATTCTATGTACTGGGACCTATAGTAACTGATCTGGCACCAGGATACGATCATATAACTTCGGCTATTGGTGGGGCATTAGCAGCAACAGCGGGAGCAGATTTCCTTTGTTACGTTACCCCTGCAGAACACCTATCCATACCAGGATTGCAGGAAGTTAAAGAAGGAGTAATCGCCTCAAAAATAGCTGCACAGGCAGCTGATGTTGCTAAAGGTCATAAAGGTGCTTGGACTAAAGAATTAGAAATGGCCAGAGCAAGAAAAGAATTTGACTGGGAAAAACAATACCAACTGGCATTTGATCCTGACAAACCTAGAAAATGTCGTGAAAGGAGACCAACAGCTCGGAATGACATGTGTACTATGTGCGGAGAATTTTGTGCCCTTAGGATGGTACGAGATAACATGTAAGTGGCTTTAGTGGTTATAGGATGGTATTCCTTTGCTTTGCAGATATAATTCAGTTCAAATTAAATACAATGTTTGACATAAATAGAAAAGCTTAAAAAAAATTCAGTTTTTTATTAAGAAAATAAATAACTGATAACTAATTAGGTATGATCTTTGGATTGTATTAAAAACATGATATTGTCAAGGAGAAAATAAAAATGCCAATGCAACACGTTGAAGGTCAAAAAAAGGGTCCTGTGGTTCTTTATGCTTTAAGTACTTGCGGATGGTGTAAAAAAACCCGAATGCTTCTGGAGGAAATTGAGGCAGAGTATGATTACATCTATGTTGATCTTCTTGAGGGTGATGAAAGACAGGAGATAATTGAACAAGTGAAAAAATGGAATCCACAACTGTCCTTCCCGACCCTGGTGATAAATAACAAAGAGTGCATTGTGGGATTCGATGAAGATAAGATCAGGGAGAATCTGGAATGACTATGTCTGGTGTTTCAAAAGAAGAAGTAAACCATTTTCACGAGAAGTTGAAGCAGGAAGCAGAAGCTGCTGGTTACCATCTTAATCCTGACGAAGCATTCACCAAAGAACTTGTGGAAAGCATCCTTATAAACAAAAATCGTTATGGGTACGGTGCTTGCCCTTGTCGTTTAGCCTCTGGCATTAAAGAGGAAGACTTAGATCTGATCTGTCCATGTGACTATCGTGACCCTGATCTGGACGAATTTGGAGCATGTTACTGTGGACTTTATATCTCTGGTGAAGTATCACGTGGTGAAAAAGAATTAACTTCCATACCTGAAAGAAGACCCGGACCAGAACAACGTACCAAATTTGATGAAAATTCTCATAAACGAACAATAACTGATCTTCCTCTGCCAGTGTGGAGGTGTAGGGTTTGTGGATATTTATGTGCCAGAGAAGATCCCCCTGAAACATGTCCCATCTGTAAAGTTGGGAAAGAACGATTTGAAAGATTTTTATAAGGATATACTGTAATAAATATCAGTATCTTCTATTTCTTTTAAGTTAAATTGGTATTTAAATATTTATCCTGTGATTATGATGGATGGATTGTTCCATCTCCATAAAAAGGGGTTTCTTGGTTTAGTAAAGATCATTTTATAATCTTTAAAATGGAAATATTTATTATCAACAACAATCATATACAGTGTCGGTTAAGTAGATCACTACATATTAATAAAGTAATAACAAAACAAGAATAAGAACTTAAAAAAATACTCCCCTAAAACAACTAAGAAGGTGGAAGTCAAATGGATTATATGTTTGAATTGTATGAGCAAGTTAAGGATGATATGAAATTTTTTATAGCCTCTGATGTAAGGGCAAAGATATTGATTAGTTTAAGGAGTGGATCTAAGAATTTAGCTGATTTACGTAAGGAAATTCATCTTAGTTCATCTACTATTCTACACGGAATGAACCAATTGGAACAGAAAAGTTTTATTTTCCGGGACTCAGGAAATTACTCCCTATCTCAAACAGGCGAAGTTGTAGCCAACAAATTAATTGATGTAATGCGTTCCTTCTATTCCCTGAACCTCTGCGAGGGATTGTTCTTGAACCATGATATTAGTTGCATCCCTCCGGAACTGTTTAAGGATATTGGATGTCTGGAAAAATCATTTATTGTAAAATCTACCAGCACCAATATTATGAGGCCTCAAGAGGTTTTATCAGAATTTTTAGCCAAAAGTAAAAACTTTAAACAGCTCACTTCAGTATATAATCCATCTAGTGTTCAAATTTTCCTGGAAACCCTGGAAAAAGGGGGCAAAGTTCAGCTTATAATGACTGAAGGAATTATTGATAAACTGGTGGAAACTGCTGGAGAAGAGAAGCTGGAAAAATGGATCAAAGACGGAAGTTTACAGTTAATGAAAATAGATGAGGAAGTGAAGATATCATTAACCACCGGTGATAATTTCATTGCCCTGGGATTGTTTTCAACTGATGGAGCATATGACCTGAATATTTCTCTAATAAGCCGTGGTGAAGAAGCTATTTCATGGGGAAACAGATTATTTGATTATTACTTTCAAATAGCCACTCCTGTGATGTTCGAAGTCCGTGAGATTCAGGATGAAGTAATGGTCCGAGGAAAATAGAAGCATCTCTTTTTTTTTTACTAGTTGCTACTTTATTTTTTTTAATTTCAATTATTTTTTCCACTAAAACGATTTTTTCTCAAAGTTTCTTCCCTAAAACAAATTTTAAGTATTTTAGGAAATTTTTTCCTGAAAATAAGATTTATTTTTCAAAAAAGATATCAAAATGACTGTTAATAATATTTTTTGAATACAAAATAGTTAATTTAAAGGTTAATAAGCTTAAAGGTTAATGGGCTGAAATTATAAATTAAGTATAAATTGACATAGATCAATACCACTTACATACAGAATAAATAAATAATACTTTGTGGGATGTTATGGTGGAAGATATAAGAGTTCTAATATTAGAGGATGTGCCACTGGACGCTGAATTAATAGAAACCCAGCTGAAAAGAGAGAATATTCAGTTTAAATCTAAGATCGTGGAAAAAGAAGAAGATTATCGCAGAGAACTGGCTGAATTCCAGCCCAGCATAATTCTGGCAGATCATTCACTACCACAGTTCGATGGTATCACTGCCATGAACATTGCCCGAGAAATCTCACCAAACACACCATTCATTTTTGTCAGTGGCAAAATAGGCGAAGATTTCGCTGTTGAAATGCTTAAAGAAGGAGCAACTGATTACGTTCTAAAAAATAATCTAACAAAATTACCTCACGCAGTAAAAAGGGCGTTAAAAGAAGCAAAAGAAAAAATGGAAAAACAATCTGCTGAAGAAGCTCTTAAGGAACGTGAAGAGAAATACAGAAATCTTTTCGAATATTTCCCTAATTATGTGGTCGTTTTGGGATTGGATGGGAGAATAATGGATCTTAACCATGCAGCGGCAAAATTCAGCCCTTTATCTAGGGAGGATACTGTGGGCATGTATTTCACAGACCTACAGTCAATAACTGGGCAAGATTCATCATTTTATCAGGAACTATTTTCAAAATTCCTGGAAGGAGAAGAGATTGGGGCATTTGAATCTCATTTAACATCAAGAGAAGGAGAAATACGTTTAATGGAAGTATATCCTGCACCATTATACAAAAATAGCCAATTATATGCCATACAAATCATAGCTCAGGACATCACTGAACGTAAAAAGGCAGAAACAGAAATTACTGCATCTTTAGAAGAAAAAGAAATGCTTCTGGGTGAGATTAATAGCAGGGTTAGGAATTACATGAACATCATATCCAGTTTACTGGAACTTCAATCGGTTTTTATGAATGATGAAGGGAATCGCGAAGTCCTGAAGGATAACAAGAATCGAGTCAAATCAATGCTGTTTATACACGATGGGTTTTCCCAGTCCGATGATTTCGCCCTCATTGATTTTTCTCAGTACATAAAAAAATTAATAGAACTCATTACTAGCTCTTACAATGTGGATACTGAAAGAATTAAAGTTAAGTCTAATACCGAAGGTTTAATACTTGACATTGATGCTGCCATTCCCTGTGGGCTTATTATCAATGAACTGTTAACAAATGCAGTAAAACACGCTTTCCCTGGAAATAAAAAAGGGGAAGTTTTGGTGGAATTCGGGCTTGATAATCAGGAAAACAATGTTTTAATAGTTAAGGATAATGGGGTAGGCATTCCTGATGATATTAACTTTAAAGAAAGTGGAACAATGGGATTTCAACTGGTGAATACTCTGGTAAATCAGTTGAATGGTAGTGTAATCCTGTCTAGAGGTAAAGGAACTACTTTCCAGATTATATGGTCTGAATCAGGATATTAAGTTTTCAAAAGGACTAAATTTCCTTTTCATTTCTAATTTTCCTTTCATTTATCTATTTTAACTTTAACTTCCATATTTTCAATCTGCAGTGCTACTATCAAATTCTGAATCCTTTTCCTTTTGTATAGGTTTAGTAGGTAAGTTTTAGTAAGTAAGCGAATTTAATAAATTTAATATTAGGTGGATTGTAAATTTTTAGTGTTAAAAAGTTAAGGATAAAAAGCTTTTAAAAATGTTTATAAAACTGGGATGACTGTAAAGGTGATATTCCAATGCTTTACCATGAATTAGTAAGAGTTTATCAAGATCTGGATTCTACAACCAAACGTTTAGAAAAAACTGCTATTTTGGCCGATTTTTTAGGTAAAGTTGGGGATGAAGAACCAGAACTTTTATCGGTAGTTACTTTACTTTGCATGGGCCGAATTTTCCCTACTTGGAGTGAAGAAGAACTGGGAATAGGGGCTAAACTTCTCATGAAAGCCATTTCCATGGCAGTTGGAGTTTCTCCTGAAGATGTGGAGAATCAAATGAGGGAAACCGGGGATGTTGGTTTGGCTGCAGAAGAACTTTACCAGAAAAAAAGCCAGGTGACCCTGTTTTCTCGACCCATCACCATAGAGAAGGTATATCAAAATCTAATGAAAATGGCAACTATTTCAGGAAACCGTGCTCAATTCAAAAAAATAGATTTTTTAATGGAGCTTTTATCTTCCGCATCTCCCACTGAAGCAAAATATCTCACCAGAACAGTTTTAGAAGAACTCAGGGTGGGAGTAGGAGAAGGAACCATTAGAGATGCAATTTCCCAAGCCTTTAAAATACCACAGGAAGTAACTGAAAGGGCCCACATGCTCACCAACGACATGGGTCTGGTGGCAGAGGTTGCCCGAATGCAAGGAGAAGAGGGGTTGCGTAAATTAACCTTAAAACCGGGAAAACCCGTAAAACCCATGTTGGCTCAACTTTCCCCAGGAATAAAGACAAGTGTGGAGGAAATGGGATGGGCTATTTGTGAAACCAAATATGATGGAATACGGGTCCAAATACATCGACATGGTGAGAAGATTGATGTTTTCACTCGAAGACTGGAAAACGTTTCTGAAGCACTTCCAGAAATTGCTGATTATGTTGAAAAATCACTTCCACATGAAGATTTCATTGTAGAAGGGGAAATAATTGCCAGTCGTGATGGAAAACCCATATCTTTCCAGTACATGTTGCAAAGAGTTAGAAGAAAGTATGATGTTGAACAGATGATTTCAAAAGTCCCTTTAACTCTTTATCTCTTTGACGTACTTTACTATAAGAGGCCAGTTCTGGATGAACCGCTTAAAAAAAGGAGAAAAATATTAGAATCAATAGTTAAACCTTACCCTGGCAAATTGGAACTTTCAAGACAGGTTAAAGTTACTCCTGAGGAAATTGAGATGGCCACTGACCTTTTTGAAGCATCCATTACAGGTGGTCATGAGGGAATCATGATCAAGGACCCACATGCTCCTTACATGCCAGGTATAAGGGGTAAAAAAATGCTTAAACTGAAAGCAGAACCGGAAACTCTGGATCTGGTAGTGGTGGGTGGAACCTACGGAAAGGGTAAACGGGCCCATCTAATTGGTTCTTACTTAATGGCTCTCCAGGATGAAAATGGCCAACTCCTAACCCTGGCTTATGCTGCTACCGGGCTGGATGATCAAACACTACTGGAACTTTCTGAGATGGTAGAACCTCTTATCATAAGTAAAAAAGGGAGAGAAGTTAAAATTGAACCTTCAGTAGTTCTGGAGATAGCTTTCAGTGAGATAGTGGAAAGTCCTGAATCTGAAACCGGATATTCTCTACGTTTCCCAGTTGTTAAAAGGATTAGGAGCGATCGAGGACTGGATGAAATCGATACTCTGGAAAGAATTCAATCTATATTTAAAAACTCTCAGAAAAGCTGAATTGGCAATATATTTTTTCCTTTTTTTCTGATATAGACCAAATCAGTTAATACAATATATATTAATAGTATTATTTATACTAGTAATATTGTGGTTATTATGGAAGATGAGAAGATATTTAGATTGGCTTTATTTACTACTATTTTTGGTTTAGTGGGGATGATGTTATCTGCAGGTTATATTACTCCTCAAAAAGTTGAAATTAAGGATATAAATCGCGGCATGCTTGATAAAGAGGTTTCAGTTGAGGGGTTAGTGACAGATGTAAGCAAATCCCGGAATGGTGAAACATATTTTTTGGAGTTGATGGATGGAACTGGGAAAATTAAGCTGGTAATCTTCGATAGTGCAGCGTCTGAAATACAAAAAACTAGTGTTAACATTGAAAACTTTTCTAAAAAGCGTATAAGGGCTGTTGGCACAGTTACAGAATACAAGGGTAGTCTGGAGGTGATACTGAAAGATGCCAGTTCCCTGAAAGTACTTGTGTAATCAGTAGTAATGATTTAATTTTCATTGTCCGGTGATAAAAATCTCATTTTTCTGGATTTTTCAGTCCAATGGCATATCTTTTGATCTCTTCCAGGATGTCCCTTGCGTAATAGGTCGAAAAAATTAGTCCCAGGGCGGTTACCACCCAGAAAGAGGCTAACCGATCGACCATTGCAATACTTCCTCCCACTATGCTGGGAACTCCGAAGAGTAAGAAAAGTCCGGTGAGGGATAGTTCGATGGAACCAATGCCTCCCGGTAAAGCAGATACCATTCCTATTATATTGGCCAGTAGGAAGATAATGATAATCGCCACAAAGTTAATTTGAACATCGAAAGCCATGAATACCACATAAAGGCGCACACATTCAAAAATCCAAGATCCTGCACTCAATAAAAATACTATTAATAGGTTGGTGAAGCTACTGAATGATTTAGTGTATTCTACCATACCCTTTAATCCCTGGGTGAACTTGTGATAAAAGTTTTCCACCAATTCTTCAGAGATGGGCAGGAATCTGAGTATGGAGTGGACACGGTTATAAATCCATAAACTAGTGTCTTCTCTCCAATTGATCAGATATACAATTATTAAAAGTCCGAAGGATACTAAACCTCCTAAAATAGCTATTAATCTTACTTTGGGAAGTAAAAATGCGCATATAACTAATAAAGATGATACTATAACTCCGTCGAAGAACCTTTCTGTTAATCCAGCAGATAAACCCTCGGATAAAGTTATTTGATTGATTTTTTTACCGGCAACAGCAGTTAAAACCTCGCCCCCTGTTCGCACAGGGGTGATGTTACCAGCAAAAAGTCCTATGGTTTTAACAATAAAATTCTTCTTAAATTCCCAGGGTTGGTTAATGATGAAACCCCATCTTAAAGAACGTATCCACACCACAAAAAGGTGTATAAAGACTGCTAGGAGTATTAACCATATATTCGCAGTTTTTATAACATCCCACATTTTTTGAGGGCCAATCCAGATAACAAGGAGTACCAGTAGCAGGACACTCACCAGGAAAACATAATGTCTTTTCAAGTGGGGATCCTCCTGAGAAATTTACGTAGCAAGAGACGTAAAGTGAACATTATAAAATGGATAACGTGCCGGAATCGAACGTAAGACTTTTCATTACCATAAATACACTTGATAGGCTTTTCATCCAGGGTAAGACTCTTTTGAGAGGCTTTACATAGGACTTCTGACTCGTATACATAATCATTGTAGGGTATTGTAACAAAAATGCCAGCAGCTTTCTTTGAAATAGCTCTAAAACCACACTGACTGTCGGTAATATGGTAACCAGTTACATATCTTATCAGTCGGGTGGTGATTTCATTGGAAAGCTTACGGTGCAGGGGTATGTTCTGGGGGTTAGCTTTAAGGAAACGGGAGCCAATGATCATGTCAGTATCATAAAGCCCTTCTAATAGGAGTGGTATACAGTGGGGGTCATGTTGACCATCACCATCCAAAAAAACCATCAGATCATAATCTTCTTCAATGGCATATTTGAGCCCTGTTTTCATGGCAGCGCCTTTCCCAAGGTTTTGCTGATGGTTCATAATTTCAGCCCCTACATTTTTCGCCAAAGATGAGGTCTCATCAGTGGATCCGTCATCAACCACCAATACATCAGTGTATTTTTTAGCTCTCTTAACCACTTCTTCAATGGTTTTTTCTTCATTATAAGCGGGAATTATGGTTATGGTTCTCATTTAAATTCTTTATCCACAAATATAGTTAATATGGATAAATTTGAACTGCACATTAAATATAAATGATGGTGCAATTGATGTAAATACCGCTTATTTTAAATGTTTATTTGAATTAACAGAGTATTAAATCAGTATAGTGCATATAAAATATTAAACGGAAAGTGGGAATTAAAAAGATAATTGTTCTAAAATTCTAAGATTTGATATATTAAAGTCAGTTTTATATCCAAAAGGGGGCACTATGAAATTTAAATTGTTTAATAGGGCAAATGTTAATCAGTTAAAATCAATATAGATAATCGGGTTGAATTTATATATTAAAATGATACTATGGATGTTTCAATTAATTCAAATAAGATTAATAGAATTTTAGTTTTGACACCAGCTATTGTGGCTCTGTGTATTGCACTTTTACCTACCTTGAAGTATCAGCTCCCACTTAGCTGGGATGTTTATTATCATATTCACATGGCTAAACTGTATTTTTACCAAGGCTTCACCTTTTGGGATGCTGTAACATATGCACCTTTTGGAAGACCAATTTACTATCCTCCTTTGTTCCATGTTTTACTTGTTTTGTTGGGACAGGTCTTTAATGGAGACTTTTTATTTGCAGCTAGGGTGATACAACCTTTATTAGCGTTTAGTGTGGTTTTTTCATTTACCTACCTGGCATACAGAGTATATGGATTGTCTGTTAGTTTCGTATCCGGGTTTCTAATTATCATGTCACTAGCTTTTCATCGGTTCATGCTTCCGATTCCAGAATCACTTGCTTTGATATTCTTTTCATTATCCCTATGCTGTTACTATTTATCTTTACAAAGTGTAGGGGTTAAGTATGGAGTCACTGCCGGAATATTAGCAGGAATGGCTCTTCTAACTCATCCTTCTTCTGCGCTTATCCTAATAATGGTTGTTTCAGCATATAGCCTACTGCTCAAACTTTCAAGAAACGCAGAAAAGGATTACAACCTTACTAATTTCTGGTATTTTATTTTATCTGCTTTATTGATCGCTGCTCCATGGTGGGCGCCCCTTTTATTGAATTATGGATATATTGCAAATTTCCCCACTGTTATAACACCTATTTCTGATTATCCGAGGCTTTTTGGAATAATATCTTTAATATTTGCATTGTGGGGGGTGTATATTTTAATCAAAAGGAGAAACAAAGGCGATCTACTTGTTTTAATCTGGTTAATATCTCTTCTGGCATTGAGTCAGATTTATCTACTTGGAATTAATATATTAAATGATCGTATTTTAAATTTTGCAGTTTTGCCAATGGTTTTAACAGCATCACTGGGTATAAATTATTTCAAAAAGAAAAATCGGCTGGTTTTCAATGTTTTGACTTTGTTTATAATTGTCTTGGCTGTTTTATTTGGGTTTTTAGCTGCAGACAACTCTAAACCCTACCCTTCACCTTCTCAAATAGAGATGAGTCATTGGTTTGAAAACAATGGTGATGGTACCAGTGTGATAATGGCAAATGATTCAGCACTGGAACCGGTTATCCTAGCTTTTTCAGGACAACCAGTCGCAGGTGGAGGTTACGGGGCAGCAAAAATCAAAGAACTGGATAGGCAGAAATACATGAAATTCCAATACACTTGGGAAGATCTGAAAAAGGATCGAGTGGGTTATCTTATTTTGAATCATCATCAGAAAAGCCCTCCCTATTCCGAGTTGGTATACCAGAACCAAGACTATAAAATATTCCGTATAAAAAACAATTAGATACAAACATGCTAACTGGTATAGTAGATTAGGATACAAAAATGTGGTTTGGTAGGATTAACAAGTAGGATATACAATAAACTTAAGATCATAAAAATCTTAAGATCATCAACATGGTCTTAAGATCGTAAAAAGTTCATAAACGTGCAATGGATTAGAACATTAGGTGATGTAGTTATGAAAAAATTATTCGGAACCTTTGGGGTTAGGAGAATTGCCAATAAAGAATTAACACCAGAATTTGCATCAAAATTGGCTGCAGCTTACGGTACGCTGGTGAAAGGATGGGTAGCTGTAGGTGGAGATCCCCGTACATCAACTCCCCTCATTAAACATGCAGTGGTAGCAGGACTCCTTTCATCAGGATGTAATGTGGTTGATCTGGGAATTCTACCCACCCCTGCAGTACAATACGCAGTGAGGAACTATTATGATGGTGGGGTGATCATCACTGCTTCCCACAACCCACCACAGTACAATGGGATCAAATTCGTTGATGAAGATGGAATTGGAATAGCTGAAGACATGGAACTGGAGATAGAGGACATGTTCTTTGAAGAAAACCCTGAACGGGTTTCCTATGATGCAATTGGAGAAGTCACCACTAACGAGGGTCTAATTGATGAATATATAGACGAAGTGATACAGCGAGTGGATCATGATGCCATAAGAAAGGCAAAACTGAAGGTTATTGTGGATTGTGGAAGCGGAGCTGCCTGTTTCACCACGCCATACATACTGCGAAAACTGGGATGTGAAGTAACCACCCTAAACTGCCAGCCTGATGGATTTTTCCCAGGAAGAAACCCAGAACCAACTGAAGACAACCTTCAGGAGCTCATAAAAACTGTGAAAGCCACCGGTGCTGACTTGGGGATTGCTCATGATGGTGATGCAGACCGAACCATCTGCATAGATGAGAAGGGAAGCTTTGTGATGGGAGATAAAACCTTCGCCCTGGTGGAAAAACAGTTACTCCAGGAAAACCAGGGAGGAATTATTGTAACCACGGTGGCCACATCAACTGCCATTTATGACATAGCTGAAGAATTCGGGGGAAAAGTAACGGCAACCAGGGTAGGTGACCTCTTGGTAGCAAGGGAACTGAAGGAAAGTGACGGTTTATTTGGTGGAGAAGAGAATGGGGGATTAATTTTCCCTGATTTTGTTTATGGTAGGGATGCAGCCCTTTCAACTGCAAAAATAGTTGAGATCATGGCTTTAACTAAAAAACCACTCTCCCATTTGGTGGCAGAACTCCCAGCCTACCAGTCGGTGAAGATGAAGGTGGAGTGTCCTGATGACCGTAAACAGGATGTCATGGATAAAATCGCTGCAGACACCCAGGAATATGAGGTTGACACTACAGATGGGGTCAAAATCTTCCGAAAAGAAGGATGGATTATAATACGTCCATCAGGAACCGAACCAATCTTTCGATGCTTTGCTGAAGCTAAAAATAAGAATGATGCCACAAAAATGGCAGAATGGGGTATATCTCTGGTTAAAAAGCATTTAGAAAACTAATTTTTTTCAATTTATTTTCATATTCTATTTATTTTCAATTAAACTAATTTTTTTATTTTTTACATTCAAGCATAGCTGACTAAAGTGGGAATTTTTGCTGAAATCAAATAATTTGATATTATTTGTGGAGAGCTATTTTTTTTCTCTCTTTTTTTGTCCGGGGTCGTCAAAATAAAAGCCGTAAAACTCTGCACAGAATGCACACAGGGGGAATTCACCATAACGGTAGCGACTACCATCATCTTTGTTCATGTCAAACTTCTTACCACAAGTGTAGCAAGTTTCAATTTTTTCTGTTTTCTCATTTTCTTTGATTTTGCCTGTTTTTAGGGAGTTTTTGTTAGATTTTTTATGTAGTTTGTTGTTTGTAGCGTTATTTTTGTCTATTTTAACACCATCCTGCCTTTTAAAAAGTTTGTCTGTGATTATTTGAATTGGGGTGTTTAATTTTATACTAACTTTAATTCTAATATTTATTCATTGTCGATGATATTGATTTAATGGCGGGTTAGTTGGAATCCTTATTTCAAGCGAAAAATAAATTATAGATATCTACACAGATTTATGATCATGAATAAAAAAAGAAAAATTGCCTGGGGGATTACTGGAAGCGGTGAAAAACTGGTGGAAACTGTGGAAATCATGCAACAGATGCGGGATGAGTACCATAAACTTTTCGATATACGTGTATTCATTTCCAAGGCGGGAGATCAAGTTTTAAAATATTACAATCTTTCTAACACATTAGAGACGAAATTTGACAAAACATGGACTGAAATAAATTCAAACGCCCCTTTTCTAGCCGGACAGATTCAACTGGGAAAATATGAGTTTCTCCTGGTTGCTCCAGCAACATCTAACACAGTTGCCAAGATTTCTCTTCGTATTGCCGACACTTTACTTACCAACGCATCCATTATGGGCCAGAAAACAAACACACCACTATATATCATGCCCACAGACTTTAGAGAGGGTATAGTTACCACTAAACTTCCTAATGGAAAAGATTTAGAGTTAACCATAACTAGGGAGGATGCAGAACACGTGGAAAGATTGGCAACAATGGAAAGTACCACTGCCTTTGAATCTCCTGAAGAAATACCGGCCATATTTGAAAAACACGCCAATCAACTTAAATAAGTTCCCTTCTAAGTTGAAGAGTAACACTGAACTTCTTTATAGGGAATCCTTCATCATTATCATCGTTAATTGGTGAAATTCCCCGGAAATAATGTTCAACTGCACCAGTACTATCTATGTCCACAGGTACAGTTTCCATATCCTCCAGGGCATCGAAAAAAATGGTATATTTCCATTATTTTTTCTTCTGGACCTTTAAAATTTACAATCATAGCCCCTTCTCTTCTGTTCTGGAGCGATATGTATTTATCATCCACATCCATGGATTTATCTTTCTTTTTACTGCCACTAACTCGGTGAAACACGATATTTGACATTTTTAACCCCCAATTATTTTAGGTATGTTTTAATATTTGGATATTAATTTGATTTTTATTGAATATAAAATTTAGCACATAAAGTAGAATTTTCCATTAAAAAGAAATATTTGTGCTTTAAAATCAAAATAAGCGTTGATTGGAGATTGATGACGAAATATTATTGGATGTGGGCAATTAATCATAATTTATATCCAATGTCTCGGAGAAACTTCTGTCTCCAGGCTATGTCTTCTTCTGTCTCCAGAGTACTAGGTTTAAAACCATCGATAACTCCGATTATCCCTCTTCCCTGTTTACTTTCCACAATCAACACCTGAACTGGGTTGGCCGTGGCACAAAAAAGGTTTACCACCTCAGGAACATCTTTAATTCTTTGGGTGAGGTTAATTGGGAAAGCATTACGGAGGAAAATTAGGAAACTGTGGCCACAGGCCATTTCTAACATTTTTTTCCCGGCTAAGTTCTTCAATTCTTCGTTGTTCCCCGCAGTTCTTACTTTACAGTCTCCTGAAGCCTCTCCAAATGATAGTCCGAACTCTGCCTGTGGTACAGTATTTACTATGGCTTCATAGAGGTCTTCAACAGTTTTTATAAAGTGACTTTGACCTAAAATTAGATTGCAATCTTCTGGTACTTCTAATTTAACCATTTTAATATCAAGTTCCATGTCAATCCCCTACTTATTAATCAGATAAAATGTATGTTAGTTTAACCTTTAACCTTTTTAGAGAGATTTCTTTGGATCGATAAATTTATTTATATTGTAAATAAATTATCATTAATGATCATTACAAAATTATTCCCTGTGAAAAATTATTTGTTGTGAAAATTCATAAATATATTATAAAAGAGTAACTTTAGATCAGAGATTAGATCTAGATAATCTTATGGATGATCCTATTTAGTTTTATTAAAACCCTGGCTGATTAGCCAAGGGCTTAATCCAAAGATGTTCAATCATATTGAATGAGAGGTTTTAATTATGAAAGAGAAGATGAAGGAAATTGGGCTGCGAATAACTGAACTTCGAAAGTTATCGGACCTGGAAGTTCAGGATATGGCAGATCACCTTGAAATATCCAGAGAAACTTACCAGGAATACGAAGAAGGGAAAAAAGACATCCCCGCCAGTATTCTATATGAAATCGCTCATAAACTGCAAGTGGATATGGGGTTACTTTTAACTGGAGAAGAAACCAGGATGCACATATTTAGCGTAACTCGAAAGGGAAAAGGAGTAGAAGTAGGGCGTAGAAAACAATACAAATACGAAAATCTAGCTGAAAAATTCATACATAAAAAAGCCGAACCATTCATAGTCACTGCAGAACCTAAAAATGGAAATACAAAACCAGACACCAATTCACATCCAGGACAAGAGTTCGACTACGTTCTAGAAGGTGTGCTTAGAATTTATATTCACGACAATGAGATCATACTCAAAGAAGGAGATTCAATCTTCTTTGATTCATCATATGAACATGCCATGGAAGCCTTGGAAAACAAACCAGCAAAATTCCTGGCCGTTGTAATGTAAAACTCATTTTTATGGGAAAAAACTTTTATGAACTCCATAATAATCATAAAAATCTAAAAATAAGGATAAAATCAAAATTTATTTAACGAACGGTGATAAAATGTCATCTTTACTTGAAAAATTTGTTTCAAAGGCCAATTTTGACTCTTATCAGGATTTTAAGGATAATTTCCGTATAAAAACACCTGAAAACTTCAACTTTGCCTATGATGTGGTGGATGAATACGCTCGTCTGTACCCTGAAAAAGTTGCCATGGTATGGTGCAACGATGATACGGACCAAATATTCACCTTCAAAGACATGAAAGAATATTCAAACCGGGCAGCAAATTTTTTTGCCCAAAACGGGATAAAAAAAGGTGACAAAGTTATGCTCACCTTAAAAAGCCGTTACGAGTTCTGGTTCTGTATTTTGGGCCTGCACAAATTAGGGGCCATAACCATCCCTGCCACTCACATGCTCAAAACCAGAGATATCGTGTACCGTGTAAAAAATGCTGGTATCAAAATGGTGGTGTGCATAGCTGAAGATGGAGTGCCAGATTACTTTGACCAGGCCAACCAAAAATTGGCAAACACCGAGTTAGTGAAGGTAATGGTGGGCAATGAAGATAGAGAAGGATGGTTAAACTTCCGAAAAGAAATCAAAAAGGCATCCCCTGAATTCCAGCGTTTAACCGGTGATGAGGGTACCGAAAATGAAGATTTAGCTTTGATCTACTTTTCATCAGGGACCACTGGCCTGCCCAAGATGGTCATGCACCAGCATACCTACCCCCTGGGCCATATAATAACTGCAAAGTACTGGCAAAATGTTGTAGAAGACGGATTGCACTACACTGTAGCGGACACTGGCTGGGCCAAGGCAATGTGGGGTCAAATATATGGCCAGTGGATTGCAGGCACCGCAGTATTTGTGTATGACTATGAACGGTTTGATGCAGCCCAAATGCTGGAAAAATCATCACACCATGGAGTTACCACGTTCTGTGCACCCCCTACCATTTACCGCTTCCTTATAAAAGAAGATCTCTCAGAGTACGACTTTTCAACCCTTAAATATGCAGTTACCGCAGGAGAACCCCTAAACCCTGAAGTTTACAATAAACTTTACGAATTCACAGGACTAAGGTTAATGGAAGGATTCGGACAGACAGAAATTGTGGTCTGTATTGCCAACTTCCCCTGGATGAAACCCCGTCCAGGGTCCATGGGGAAACCCTCTCCAGGATATGACATCCAAATTATGACTCCAGAAGGTAAAGAATGCGATGTGGGTGAAGAAGGAGAGATCGTGATAAAAACTGATGATGGCAGGCCACCAGGATTATTCTGTGGATATTACAGGGAAAAAGAGAAAACAAAGGCTGTCTGGCACGATGGAATTTACCACACTGGAGACACCGCTTGGAAAGATGAAGATGGCTACCTCTGGTTCGTGGGACGTAACGATGACATGATAAAAAGTTCAGGATATCGTATCGGACCATTTGAAGTAGAAAGTGCAGTAATATCTCATCCAGCAGTATTAGAATGTGCCATAACTGGAGTTCCACATCCAGTAAGGGGACAAGTGGTAAAAGCCACCATAGTGTTAACAAGTGGTTATGAAGCATCTCCTGAATTGGCTAAAGAAATTCAAAACCATGTTAAACAGGTCACTGCTCCTTATAAGTACCCGAGGGTGGTGGAATTTGTGGATGAACTGCCTAAAACCATTAGTGGTAAAATCAGAAGGATAGAAATCCGAGAAAAGGATAAAAAAGAGTAAAATCGGATATGGCTGCAGAAACAGTTTAAAATCTGGATTTCAATATCTCTTCCATTCTTAACAGGATAAACCAAATGCACTTTTTCATTCATTGAAAATGTCATGATTTTTAAGTGTATTACTATTATATTGAAAAAGATGATAATTTGAAAAGTTAATATTAGATATGAAAGTTTACAGGATGATATGAATTATGACCAACCATAAAAAAGAACCATATCCAGTTTTCAATGAACTGGAATGCAAGGCCTGTGAGCGTTGCATAATTGCCTGTCGTGAAGGCGTGCTCGAAATGAGTGAAGACATTAATGAACGTGGTTATCATTATGTAGTTTATAAAGGGAAAGGATGCACTGGATGTGGAGACTGTTATTATACATGTCCTGAACCCCTGGCTGTAGAAGTTCACATACCACGAAAATCTCAAAACAACCATAAAAACAAGTTTAAAAATGATAAAAGGGATAAGGAGGAAGAAAAATGACTATCCAGCTAATTAAAGGAAACACCGCCGTTATAATTGGGGCAATGTACGCTGGTTGTGACTGTTTCTTCGGTTATCCTATTACACCAGCTTCGGAAATCCTCCACGAAGCTTCATTATACTTCCCGCAAGTTGGAAGGAAATTCGTGCAGGCAGAATCAGAAGAAGCCTCTATAAACATGGTTTACGGAGCAGCCGCAGCTGGCCATAGAGTCATGACAGCCTCTTCAGGACCCGGAATCAGTCTTATGCAGGAAGGATTCTCTTTCCTAGCAGGAGCAGAACTGCCCTGTGTTATTGTGGATATCATGAGAGCAGGACCTGGTTTGGGAAACATAGGGCCGGAACAGGGAGATTACAATCAGGTGGTGAAGGGAGGAGGCCATGGGAATTATTATAACATTGTCCTGGCTCCCAACTCAGTGCAGGAAATGTGTGATCTTACCATAAAAGCATTCCAACTGGCAGAAAAGTACCGTAACCCAGCAGTGGTTCTGGCGGATGGAGTACTGGGGCAAATGGTGGAACGCCTACAATTTCCACAGGAAACTCTAAAACCAGTTTACGATGAATCATGGGCAGTCCGAGGCAACCATGAAACCCGTGAAAACCTAGTAACCAGCATATTCCTTGATTTTAATCAGTTAGAGGACTTTAACTATCGTATTCAGGATAAATACCAGGATATCAGGGAGAATGAGGTGGATTACGAGGAATACCAGATGGAAGATGCTGAGATCATCCTGGTGGCCTATGGAATAAGCAGCCGTGTTGCCCGTTCAGCAGTGGACCAGGCCCGCCTGGATGGGATAAAAGCAGGACTGTTCCGTCCCAAAACATTATTCCCATTCCCTGAAGAAAAACTCCGGGAAATTGCCACCAATGAAAATTGCCAGTTTTTATCAGTAGAAATGAGCAACGGGCAGATGAAAGAGGATATAACTCTGGCAATAGGTTGTAAACGCCCGGTGGAACTGGTGAACCGTATGGGGGGAAACCTCATTGACCAGAAAAGTATCACAGACAAGATCCATGAAATGGCAGGTGACAACTGATGACTAGAGAAAACACCATGGATGATAAACAGAGGGAACAGATCACCCTGGATGAGAAAATCATCAAAAAACCGGAATCCATGCTGGATAAATATTATCGTAAAGGGGGAAGTGCTCCCACTGCCACTCATTACTGTCCAGGGTGTGGTCATGGGATACTGCACAAACTCATAGGTGAGGCCATGGATGATCTGGGAATACAGGACCGTGCAGTTATGACCAGCCCAGTGGGATGTGCAGTATTTGCATACTACTATTTTGACTGTGGACATGTACAAGTCGCACACGGCCGAGCACCAGCAGTAGGAACTGGACTATCCCGTGCAGAAGAAGATGCTGTAGTAATGTTATATCAGGGAGATGGAGACCTGGCATCCATAGGACTGAATGAAACTATCCAGGCTGCCAACCGTGGAGAAAAAATGGCTGTTTTCTTTGTGAACAACACGGTTTATGGAATGACCGGAGGGCAGATGGCACCCACCACCCTGGTGGGAGAAGTTACCGTAACCTGCCCAACAGGTAGAGACCCTCATTACATGGGATACCCTCTGCACATGTCAGAATTACTGGACAATCTGGATGCGCCTGTATTCATTGAACGTGTCTCTGTTTCAGACCCAAAACACATCCGTAAAGCCAAAATAGCGGTTCGAAAAGCCCTGGAAGTTCAGAGGGATGGTAAAGGTTATGCTTTTGTTGAAGTACTTTCCCCTTGCCCCACCAACCTGAGAATGGATGCTCAGGGAGCTGAAAATTTTGTTAACAATGAAATGACCAAAGAATTCCCCTTAAAAAACTTCCGAGACAAGAGAAAAGAAACAGAACCCCTGTGCAGGGCAAGCAGTGATTTTTCACAGGAATCATTAAACGAAATCTTTGAAGTCCAGGAAGGTAATTCATGGGAGGCAAAGGATGATCCTTCCTTCCAGAGGAAGGTAGTGCGTATTGCAGGATTTGGAGGTCAGGGAGTTTTAAGCATGGGCCTCACACTGGCCCAGGCAGCATGTAATGACCAGCGACATGTATCTTGGTATCCATCTTATGGACCAGAACAGAGAGGAGGCACATCAGACTGTACTGTGGTTATTTCTGGTGAAATCATAGGATCCCCTGTCCTGGAAACCTCCGATGGTTTGGTGGCAATGAACCAGCCTTCACTGGAAAAATTCGCCTCCAAAGTTAGGGAAGGTGGAATTATCATCTATGAAAGCAGTATAGGTGAGTTTGAATCTCCTGAAGGTCTCAGAACTCTGGCTATACCTGCTCGTAAAATTGCCAAGGAACACGGTGTGAAAAGAGCAGCCAACACAGCCATGTTAGGGGTTATAATGGAATTGGGATTAACAGGACTTCCTGAACACGTTTTCACCGAGGCAGTTGAGCACACCTTCCGCAGAAAACCTAAACTGGTACCAGCCAACCTGGAAATACTGGAAGCCGGTGCAAAATGGGCACGGGAAACTTTTAAAACATAAAAAAATCTTTTTTCATCTCTTTTTTTCCATTTTTATCCGCTTTTCATTATTTTTTTCTTATTTTTTAATTTTTCTATATTGTTTAATGTTCATTTTTAATATCAATCCATCATTTACCTCTTAACCAGTTTAGTTAATTAATCCAAAACTTAAGTTTATAACTCAAATTTTAAGTAAAATTAAGATCAAATTATGTAAAGAGATATAATGGTTTAGGGGTTTGAATGGACTTATAACTGTAGAATTATGTGAGATGGGGGTGAATTAATGGTTTTTTTATCAGAAAAGGAAGATATTTCCCTGGTTTTGTGTGGTGAAGCAGGGCAGGGAATTCAGACTGTGGAAGCGATACTGGCTCAGGCTATTAAACAGAGTGGTTACCATATTTTTTCCACCAAAGAATACATGTCACGGGTCAGGGGAGGACAGAACTCTACAGAAATAAGAGTATCATCCCACCGAGTTGCTTCATATGTTAACCAGATTGATATTTTACTAGCACTTAGCTCTGGAGCCATAAAACATCTTAAAAACAGAATATCTGGTGATACTTTAATAATAGGTGATCCAGAACATCTTAAAAATGTAAAAGAAGAGTTCATTTTCCTGGAACATGGTGAGAATACTGATAATTTTATTGAGATCCCTCTAATGGAAACTGCTCAGGAAATCGGAGGACTCATATTTGCCAATGTAATAGCAGCAGGATTTATATCAAGCATCTTGAACATTCCTAAAGAGATATTTGACGGGCTTATCAGTGACATGTTCACTCGAAAAGGTGCTAAAATACTGGAAAATGATTTGAAAGCAGGGGAAGCAGGTTACCAGATGGGTAGAGAGTTAATGGAATCTAAATCAGAGTTGATTCAAGTTTCGCTCTCTGGTCAGTCAGAAGTTCGTGATGAACTTTTAATGAATGGGACTGATGCTGTGGGATTTGGTTGTTTGGTTGGAAACTGCAGATTCATGTCTTCATATCCCATGACTCCATCCACTCCACTTCAGAATTTCCTGGCCAGTAATGCCCATGAATTTGAAATAGTATATGAACAGGCAGAAGATGAGATAGCAGCCATAAACATGGCTCTGGGAGCATCTTATGCAGGGGCACGGAGCATTGTGGCCACATCAGGCAGTGGATTTGCCCTAATGGGTGAAGCCGTAGGTTTGGCTGGAATGATAGAAACTCCCCTAGTTATTTACATTGCCCAAAGGCCTGGTCCGGCTGTAGGACTTCCCACCCGAACCAGTCAGGAAGACCTGAACCTGGCACTCTATTCTGGGCCTGGCGAATTTCCCCGAATTATATTTGCACCAGGAAAACTGGAAGATGCATTCACATTAACTCAAAAAGCATTTAATCTGGCTGAAAAATACCAGATCCCGGTTTTCATTTTATCAGACCAGTACTTTGTAGATTGTTATTATAACATTCCATCCCTCCCACTGGAAGATGATGAAAATGAAGATTATCTGGTTAAAACCGTTCCAGAATATCAGCGCTATCTCATCACCCATGATGGTGTCACTCCACGGGGAATACCAGGATATGGCGATGGATTGGTGGTTGTTGACTCAGATGAGCATGATGAAGAGGGACACATCACTGAAAACCTGGATTTAAGGACCCAGATGGTTGATAAAAGGTTAAAAAAAATTGAACAAATCAAGGAGGATGCTGTTCCCCCTGAACTTGTGGGTCCAGATGATTACAGGGAACTGGTGTTGGGATGGGGTTCCACCTACTGGCCCATCAGAGAGGCCCTAGAAAATATTCTTGAAAGTGATAAGGAAAAGAAAATAAGTTTCCTCCATATGAAACAGGCCTATCCATTCCATAGATCAGTGGTTAAATATCTGGAAAATGCGGAAGATGTTATAATATTTGAGAACAATGCCCAGGGACAACTTGCTAACCTTATAAAACTTGAAACTGGTTTTGAAATACAGGAAAAAGTTTTAAAGTACAATGGAATGCCATTTTCGGTGGAAGAAGTGGAAAGGAATCTTAAAAGATTTATGGGTATTGAAAACCTTGATACTTCCGGTGGCAAGGAGGGGTCTCAATGAAACCTAGAGATTTTGACATGCCAGAGGTAGATGTGGCATGGTGTCCGGGATGTGGTAATTTATCAATCCTGCGCAGTCTCAAAACCGCCCTGGCTGAACTGGAAATCCCACCAAAAGACCTGGTTTTTGTATCAGGAATAGGACAGGCAGGAAAACTACCTCACTACATCAAGGGCAATGTGTTCAACGGCCTGCATGGAAGGTCTCTATCCCCGGCAACAGGTATAAAAGCAGTTAACCCTGAGTTAACAGTTATCGATGTGAGTGGAGATGGTTGTATGTACGGTGAGGGGGGCAACCACTTCATTCACACCATCAGACGTAATCCGGACCTTACCAACCTGGTGCATAACAACATGGTTTACGGCCTAACCAAGGGACAGGCATCACCCACCAGTCAGATAGATTTCAACACACCTTTACAAGTTGACGGAGTATTTTTAGAACCATTCAACCCATTAACGGTGGCAATTGCTCTTGACGCATCCTTTGTGGCCAGAGCATTTAGTGGAGATCGTAAACAAACCATTGAAATCTTAAAAGCAGCCATAAAACATAAAGGATACTCATTGGTTGATATTTTTCAACCCTGTGTGTCTTTCAATAAGGTAAACACTAGAAACTGGTTCAAAGAACACACATACTATCTGGAAGATGACCATGATCCCAGCAACAGGAACCTTGCCTTCCAGAGAGCCATTGAAACTGGAGAATATCCACTGGGAATCTTTTACACCAACTGCAACAAGAGAACCTTTGAAGAGAACCTCAGCGTGTATTATGATAAAAAAACTCCATTGTTCCAGAGGAAAGTTGATATGCAGAAGATTAGAAATCTTGTGGAGACTAAAAGATAAATTAGTTATTGTTTAATCTAAGAATTAGATAAAATAACATAAAAATACTATAAAATAAATTTTCTCGTAAAATAATGGTAAAAATAAAGGTAAAATCATGTCAATGTCACTTTGAGGTGGAAAATGAAGAAAATTAGAATATTATCCTGGAACGTCAATGGAATCAGGGCAGTGCACCGTAAAGGATTCCTTGACTGGTTTAGTAAGGATAAACCAGATATACTATGTATTCAAGAAACCAAAGCCATTCGTAAACAATTCCCAGCAGACATCAGAAATATTAATGGCTACCATCTGTACCTTTCTGAAGCAGAACGCAAAGGATACAGTGGAGTGGCCACCTACACCAGTATGAAACCGGAAAATGTTAAACAGGGTTTTGGAATTCCCAAATTCGACAGTGAAGGTCGTACACTCATAACTGATTATGGGGATTTTGTACTCTTCAACATATACTTCCCCAATGGTAAAATGTCCCAGGAAAGACTAAAGTACAAATTAGACTTCTATGACTCCTTTTTGGACTATGCTGACGCCCTTAAAGAAGAAGGAAGGAATATCATAGTTTGTGGGGATGTCAACACTGCCCATAATGAGATAGACCTGGCAAGACCCAAAGAAAATGAGAAAATTTCGGGTTTTTTGCCTATTGAAAGGGAATGGATGGATCGTTTCCTGAGCCATGGTTATGTGGACACCTTCCGTGAGTTCAACCAGGAAAATGACCAGTACACCTGGTGGAGTTACCGTACCCGTGCCAGAGAACGAAATGTGGGCTGGAGACTGGATTACTTCTTTGTTAACCAAGAATTCATAGACAATGTTCAGTCATCTTACATTCTTTCCGATGTTATGGGGTCTGACCACTGTCCAGTGGGTGTAGAAATAAAGATTTAAACATAAAATTGGATGGTTAATGAATCTTTATCCTCAATTAAATCCGTAACTTCAGGGTGACTTTTATCCAACCACTTGATAATATGCCCCGAGGTGAGTTATTCTTCAGTAATAAAGAAAAAACATGCTTCAAGTTAAACTGACGGGATATCATGTTATTCATTGATAAAAATAATAAATGGGCTTGGACAGGGATTTTAGCAGTTTTTATTTTTCTAATTTTACTGTTTACTGCCTATTTGATGTTTCCTGGACAATACACTCCTCTTGAAAATTGGATGAGTGACCTTGGAAACATGGAACTAAATCCTCAAGGGGCAGTGTTCTTCAATTTTGGTTGTATTATAGCTGGATTTATCCTTATACCTTTTTTTGTTTCGTTATCATGGTTGAAAAGAGAAGATGATAATAAATTACTTATAACAACCCAGATATTGGGCTTCATTGCAGCTATATTCCTGATTATGGTGGGTATTTTCCCTGAAAACTATCCACCTTGGCATTGGATGTGGTCAGCCCTGTTTTTCATAACCTTACTGATCTTCCTGGTTCTGGTAACCATTTTCATGTGGAGTCATCCTTTATTTCCCAGATCTCTGGTTTACTACGGATTTTTTGTAATTATTGTGGATTTGTATTTCATTACCATTAACATAATACCTATTTGGTTGCCAAAACCACTGTTGGAATGGTTTTCAGTTATATCTGCACTTGGATTGCTATTAGGCATGTCTTTTGTTATGTTAACCAGCAGAAACAAAAGGGATTCAAAGATCAGTAATTGAAAAATCAAGATCAGTGTAGAATAAAGGAGTAGGGTAATAAAAATCTTGATTTGGAGGGTTAAAAATGGACAAATTTGAGGAAAAAATGGGAAAAATTGCAAAAGAAGACCTATCAGAAGATGAAATCAATAAAAGGTTTTTAGATGAATGGGGAGATGATTGTATCTGTCCGGATTGTCCCATGTATAACCAGTGCGCCCAGGAAAAATATGAAGGCATCTACTGCCTCCTGGGTAAATCAGAATGTAACCTGGAGGAAGATGATTGTATCTGTCCGGATTGTGATGTATTCGAGGATTTAGATCTTAAATACGATCTTTTCTGTATCAAAGGATCTGAAAAGGAATTGAGAGGTGCTTAATTTAGTTTTACGGAGGTTTAATACCATTTTTTATAGTCTTATTCTTATTATAAGTTTTTTTCATTTTTTTGTCGGTTCTATCCTGTGTAATTCATAAAATATTCCTTTTTCATTTTTATTTTATTATTATACAACGAATTCACTTTTTTAGAATATATTAGATTTTAACTGGAGAACTTACATACATGTTACATATTTTATAAAATTTTTAACAGATAAAGAACCAACCTAAAATGGGATTGTAAAAGAAATATAATTATGATTCATTTGAAAATGTCAAAATACTGCTATCAAATTTTATCTTATAACGATTAATATTATCAACTGAATAAGAGGAATCCTATGAGTTATCGTAAAACAGCCAAAAAATTTTTAGATTCACAGGAAATATCCGTTGGGGATCAAATTTCAATAAAAAAAGATGGTATAGAATATCAGGGAATGCTATTGGACCGGGCTGAAGATGCTGATGAGTGGCATGTGGTGTTGAAACTGGCTAACGGTTACAATATAGGAGTGAACATAGTTGAAGCTGAGGCCAAGCTCCTGGAGAAAGGAGAAAAACCCAAAATCGATCTTCCACCATTAGATATTAAGGAAGACCCGGAAAAAATGGACATCTCCATCATATCCACAGGAGGGACTGTGGCTTCCATAATCGATTACAAAACCGGGGCTGTTCACCCTGCTTTTACTGCTGATGACCTGTTGAGGGCCACTCCAGAACTCCTGGATGAGGCCAACATCACAGGAAAGGCCATAATGAACATCTTAAGCGAGAACATGAAACCGGACTACTGGATCCAAGCCGCCAGATCAGTGGCTGATGAGATAACCGAAGGTGCTGAGGGGGTAGTAGTGGCCCATGGAACCGATACCATGCATTACACTTCTGCTGCCTTAAGTTTCATCCTCCAAACACCGGTTCCCATAATTTTAACTGGTGCGCAGCGGAGTTCGGACCGACCATCATCTGATGCCTACATTAACCTTATGAGCTCAGTAGCTGCTGCCAAATCAGACATTGCCGAGGTTATGGTGTGCATGCATGCCACTGAAAATGATAGTCAGACCTATCTGCACAGGGGCGCCAAGGTGCGTAAGATGCACACCAGCCGCAGGGACACTTTCTCCAGTATCAACACCCTCCCTATGGCCCAGGTTAAGGATGGAAAGGTGAAGATCATTGATAAAAATTATCCATACACCAAACGAAAGGAGATCCAACTGGAAGTTAATGACTCATTAGAACCGAAAGTAGCATTCATTAAAAGTTATCCTGGAATTTCAGGAGAATTGATTGATTACCATATAGATAAAGGTTATAAAGGCATGGTAATAGAGGGAACTGGATTGGGGCACTGTCCTGACTATCTCATTCCTCCCATAAAAAGAGCAATCAATGAAGGAATACCAGTAGCCATGTCTTCCCAGTGTCTGTACGGTAGGACTAATCTGAATGTATACAGTACTGGTCGTAAACTTTTATCTGCAGGTGTGATCCCGGTGGGTGACATGCTACCAGAAGTAGCTTATGTGAAACTGGTATGGACTCTAGGACAGACCACCGAGCATGAAGAAGTTAAAAAAATAATGCAAACCAACCTTAAGGGTGAACTGGTGGAAAAATCATCCTCAAAATATTTCATAAAAGATTACGGGAGATAACAGGAGATAAAATTGGTGATACACATGGTTGAAAAAACAGATTACGAAGAACTGGGCCTGATGATGGGTCTGGAAATACACCAGCAACTCAACACAAGCAAAAAACTCTTCTGTCCCTGTAAATGTGAATTAACAGATAATAAACCTGATTACAGAGTTTTAAGATATTTAAGGCCTACTCAAAGTGAGCTGGGTAAAATTGACCGGGCTGCTTTTGAAGAATCTCGTAGAAAACTCACGTTCCTTTATGATGCTTACTCGGAGCACACCTGTCTGGTGGAAGCAGATGATGAACCTCCACACCCTCTAAATCCAGAAGCCCTGGAGATCGGTCTCATAATCGCATCATTACTCAACATGCAAGTGGTGGATGAGTTCCACACCATGCGAAAACAGGTAATTGATGGAAGTAACACTGGAGGGTTTCAGAGAACCGGATTGGTAGCTACCAACGGACACATGGACACTCCCTATGGGAGGGTAGTAATAGAAAACCTCTGTTTAGAAGAGGATGCTGCACGTCGTATGGGTCAAAGGAAGGGGACCATGGGATTCCGTCTGGATAGGTTAGGAATACCATTACTGGAGATAACCACTGATCCTTCCATCAAACTCCCGGAACAGGTTCGTGAAGTAGCCTACCAGATTGGCCAGGTACTGCGCAGCACCAAGGTCAAACGTGGTTTAGGAACAATACGTCAAGATTTAAATATTTCCATCAGGGAAGGTGCTCGGGTGGAGATTAAAGGAGTTCAAGATCTGGATTCCATGCCATTACTGGTGGAAAATGAGGTTAAACGTCAACTTAATCTTTTAAAAATACGTGAAGAACTCCATAACCGGAAAGCTGAGGTTGAAAATGACATTTATGACTTAAGTGAGTTGTTAAGTGAAACAAAATCTAAAATAATGGCTAAAGCCCTGAAAAATGGTGGTAAAGTATTATCAATAAAACTGGCCGGGTTCAGAGGATTGATAGGTAAAGAATTACAACCTAATCGTAGGTTCGGAACTGAACTAGCAGGGTATGCTAAAAAGATGGGTGTGGCAGGTATTTTCCACACTGATGAGCTGCCAGCTTATGGAATAACCCAGGAAGAGGTGGAAAAGGTTAATGAGTTTCTGGGGATTGGTGAAGATGATGCTTTCATATTGGTGGCTGATGATGGTGGTAAGGCCCACAATGCCTTGGAAGAAGTTCAGAGCCGGGCAAAACTGGCCATGGAAGGCGTGCCTGAAGAGACCAGGAAGGCTTTGGAAGATGCAAATACAGAATATCTCCGACCCCTACCAACCGCCAGTCGGATGTATGTGGAAACCGACATACCAGTTCAGGTAATATCCCAGGAACACCTTGAACATGTTAAGGCTAATCTACCCGAGTTACCTGAAGAAAAAAAGGTCCGTATCATAGCTGAGTATAAGTTAAGTGAGGATCTGGCCAGTCAACTAGTACGTCAGGATAAAGTTAGTCAGTTTGAAAAAATCGTGGTAAAGTGTGAGGTTGAACCAACCACTGTGGCATCTTTACTGGCTTACACTCTTAAAGAACTCAGAAGAGAAGGTTTGGAAGTTGGTAATTTAACTGACAGTCATCTTCTTGGAACATTCCAGTTACTTTCTGCAGGTAAAATTTCCAAAGATGCGGTATCAGATGTTTTAGTGGGAGTGTTAAAGGAAAAATCATCTCCAGAAGAAGCAGCAAAAAAATTGAATCTTATAATGCTTTCTGATGAAAGGGTGGCTGAAATTATTCAGGACATTGTATCTTCCCAGGAAAAAATGGTCAAAGAAAGAAACATGGGGGCCATGGGGCCTCTGATGGGAATGATAATGAAGGAACTTAAGGGAAAAGCCGATGGAAAACTGGTAAATAAACTTTTGAAGGAAGAACTACAGAAATATATGGGATAAATGTTTGCATTGTGAGAATAAGTGGATAGGGTGAAGGTGTTTCCTATGGAAAGCTCTGTGGAAGAATATGATCTGATTATTATTGGAGGAGGACCAGCAGGATTAACAGCAGGAATCTATGCTGGAAGACAGGGAATGAAAGCTGTCATTCTGGAGATGATGACTGGAGCAGGTTCCGGGTACATGGTGCCCAGCATGGAAAACTATCCTGGATTTGAATCTATTTCTGGGAAGGATCTCCTGGAGAAGATGAGAAAACAGGTAGAAAAACATGTTACCGTGAGGAACATGGAGGAAGTTAAGAAAATTGTTAAAAATGACTCGACCAGTATTTCTGTCACCACATCTAAAGGGGAATATAATGCCAAGGCCATCATAATATCCACGGGAAGTCGTCACAGAAGACTGAAAGTACCGGGTGAGATTGATTTTATTGGCCGTGGAGTTTGTTATTGTGCCACCTGTGACGGACCATTATACCAAAATAAAAATGTTGTAGTAGTGGGCGGAGGAAACGCAGCTCTTCAAGAAGCAATCTATCTAGAAAGTCTGGGATGCCATGTAACCATCATACACCGCAGAAACCAGTTGAGAGCAGAAAAATACCTCCAGGAAAAGTTAAAAGAAAAGGAAATACCTGTAATCTGGGATTCTGTGGTAGAAGAGATAAAGGGAGATGTGATGGTAGGCAGTGTGTTACTCTACAACAGAAAAACAGATGAAAAATCGGAATTGCCCATTGATGGAGTATTCATTGCAGTAGGAGAAGAACCCCTCAGTAAAGTTGCTCAGGATGCAGGAGTTGAAGTAGATAAAGCAAAATACATTGTAACTGATAAATACCAGCGAACCAACATTCCGGATATCTATGCTGCAGGTGACATAACCGGTGGAATTAAACAGTGGGTAGTAGCCTGTGCTGAAGGAGCAGTAGCATCATTATCAGCCTTTGAAGATGTTATGGAGTAGGATCCTTTTTCATGATAATTATTTTTGAATAAACCATTGAAGATTAAAATGAAACAAAATATTAGATTCGGCCCTGCAGGTAATCCCATAGGCTTTAAAGGTCAAACAGTTGATGTCTGTGACTATATACGTGAATTGGGATTAGATGCATATGAGTACCAGGCTACCTACGGTGTGCGTATTCAGAAACAATCGGGATTAAAACTAGCTGAAAATTCTCAAAAAAATGATGTTAGGGTTTCAATGCATGCCCCATATTATATCAATCTCGCAGCCCAAAAAGAAGATGTTTTAAAACGTTCCATTGATAGGTTAATTCAATCAGCCCGGGCTGCCGAATGGATAGGAGCGTATCGTATTGTTTTCCACCCGGGATTTTACACTAAATACAGTCCTCAGGATGCACTTAAACGGTGTAAAAATTCGATAACTAACTTGATGGAAGATTTAAATTCCAGAAGAATGGAAAATTTCATATTTGCCCCGGAAACTACCGGGAAAAGATCACAACTGGGTAGTTTAGAGGAAATTATAGATATCTGTCAGTCATTTGATCATTTCGCCCCAACAATTGACTTTGCACATCTACATGCCCGGGGAAGGGGATCTATTAAAGATATTGATGATTACCATAAAATATTAGCAAAATTAGAGGAAGAATTGGGTGGCGGATGTCATGAACATGAATTTCTCCACTGTCACTTCACCAGAATTGAATACACCGATGCTGGTGAAAGAAAACATCACATACTCACAGAAAAAGAATACGGACCACCTATGGAACCATTACTGGAAGCATTGATTGAATGTGGTTGGAATGCCACCATCATATGTGAAACTCCTTTACTTGAGCAGGATGCTCTTTTAATGCAAAAAACCTACAAAAATATGGTAAAATAATAAAATGACTGAATAATATTTCTCATTGATATGGGATTGCGGGGCTAGTTTTTAAACTATTTGAACCTGGATAAACCTTTACATTATATTTTAAAAGATTTCGATAGCAAAAATGTCCTGTTAGCTGAGACTAACAGATGAATATGTTTATAAATATTTATTAAGGTATATTCAATTAAAAAAATAAGATCTCTTCTTGGAATTAATATTGTTCTAATTAAGTGGGTGGGCTAATGGAAGATCCGGTCATGGTTAAAAATTTTAATAATGATTTGGAGGAAGATGAATTATTAAAACTAGTCAATGAGGTCATCGAAGAAAATGTTTTAATAAATATTATTAACAAATTCCTTGATGAGGATACGGAATATCTAAAGGCTAAAAACCGTGAAATTCGATGGTTAGCTGCTAAAGTGAGGTTTAGGGCCATAGAATATTAGTAATTTTTCATGTTGTCAAAATTTTTAATATTTAATAAATCATATTTCAATGAATTTGCGTTTTTTTCTACTAACGGTCGGACAACATACTGAATATCATTATTTAAATTTTATTCAATCACAAAACTACATTGTTTATCTCCCAGGGCATAACATTCAGTTTCAGTAACTTTTACTTCTTCTTGGTTGTATGAACTGAACAATGATTCCAATATTCCACTATCAAATGCACAGGCAGGCCGACCCAGATAAGGAAGTCCACTGCATTCAAAACAATCCTGCACACCAATGGTTAAAGGTTGGAGATCTTTAACTTCCACAGAACCAAGACTGTGAGTTTCCCAAAAAGCAGCAATGTTTCCCAGGAAGTTAGTCATATCCGGATCCTTAACCTTTTCATATAAAGCTTTTCCCACTTTTAAACCAGCTTCGTAGAGTATAGGATCTATATCAACTCCCTGACTTAAGAGAGAAATTCTTAAAGTGTGAAATATCAGACGAAAGAACTCAAATGGATCATTTTCACTTGCAATGTACCTCTGGATATAAGCAGAAATGTCTTCCTGAAGCTGCTGACGATGTAATTTACCTATGTATTCTGATTGAATAAAAAAAATCTTCTTTCGAGCATCATCAGGATCCACACGGGAGCTGATTATACCTTCTTTGCTCATAAGTTTAAGATGGCTGGAAACAGTGGATTTAGCACGGCCGGAATGTTTCACAATCTCGTCAAAGCTGAGATCACCCTTCCTTAACATAGACAAAATTTTAACCCTAACCGGGCTTTTAATGGCTTTTACACCATTAGGGGTGGAGAAAAGTTCTATCTGAACATCATCGGAAACTTCAGTTTCCTTTTCATTTGATTTTTTTTTCATTCTTTTCATGGGGGATATGTTTAATGAAGTTTTAAAATTAATTAACTTTTGAATGTATTAAAGTGTGAGTGTTGTTGTTCATTGGCCTCTTTCACAGTGGATGCACATATCTGTGTCTCGATCAGTCTTGAATGTTTTCCCACATTTTTTACAAGTAACATCTCGTAGTGATGATTTTTTATCAACAATTTCCAGGGAACATGAGCATTTCCATCCCATTTTACCCTTCAATTCCTGTTCGAATGCTTTATCCTCATCAAAATCTTTTTTAGGCATTTTTAATCCTCTTTGCCTCATTTTTTATAACAATTTAGTTTCTGTGGTTGGTCTGGGAACTTTAACCACTAAAAAACGGAGTATTTCATCACTTTCATTATACCAACAATGTGGAATGCGAGCTGGGCTGTCAATGAGTGAGTCTTTTGTAATTTCTTGTTTTTCATCGCCTATCTCAACTATGCCTTTGCCCTCTAAAACATAGAAAAATACATCCACTGGAGTTATATGTTTTTTTAGAGATTCACCTGGGTTTGAGTGTTATATGTACGGCTATGGCATTTTCTGTATCATATAATTTCCGGACATCCACCTGATGGGGATTATCCGCAACTGGACTTTTTTCCATTTCAATCACTTTCATTTTCACCCTCTCACAAATTTGTGCATGTTCAATCATTACACCATTAATCAACACATATTGAATCAGTCACCAACTGAAATAGAACAAAAATCTAAAAATATGGGAAATTGGGGTAATATTACCCCATTATGGCTCTTATATCTTCTTCTGGATCCCCAATTGGTTTGAGATCGTAGTTTTCAACCAGTATGTTCAATATTTCCTGGTTAACCCAGCCTGGTAGGATAGGACCAATGTAGATTCCTTTCATGTCAAGGGCCAGTAAACTCCAGAGGATGGCTGCAGCTTTTTGTTCCATCCAGCTTAAGACTAGAGTTAATGGAAGTTCATTGAGTTCAACTCCAAATAGTTCAGTCAGGGCTATTGCAATGTCCACTGCTACAATGGCATCGTTGCACTGGCCTAAATCTATTAATCTGGGCACTCCCTCAATATCTCCCAAGTCCAAGTCGTTGAATCTATACTTACCACAGGCTAAAGTCAGGATAACTGATTCTGGGGGCAGTTTGGAAACCAGTTCTGTGTAATATTGGGCCTGTGGTTTAGGAGAGTCACATCCACCCACCAGGACGAACTGTTTAATTTTACCTGCTTCCACCAGTTTTTTAATTTTGGGAGCAAGGGATAATACTGTGGAAGCTCCGAATCCAGTGGTTAAAACAGTTTCACGAGGTTCATCTTCAAGTTCAGGTAATTCCAATGCCTTTTCAATTACTGGGGCGAAATCGTAATCTTCTATATGTTTAATTCCTGGAAGCTGGGCCACGCCACTGGTGAACATCCTCTGTTTGTATTCATCTTTAGGTAGCAGTACACAGTTTGAGGTTCCCAGTATGGCAACAGGGTATTTGGAGAAGGTAGCTTTCTGGTCAAACCAGGGACCTCCCAGTTGTCCCACCAAGTGTTTGTATTTTTTAAGTCCGGGGTAACCATGGGCAGGTAATAACTCTGAATGGGTGTAGACATTGATCCCTTTACCTTCAGTCTGTTTCAGGAGTTCTTCCAGTGTTCTCAGGCTGTGTCCGGTAACAACGATTCCTGGTCCTTTAACTGATCCCACAGGTACTTTGGTTGGGATGGGTTCACCATAGGTTTCGATGTGTGCTTTTTTCAGTAGTTGCATGGTTTTTAAGTTCATCTGTCCTGCTTCCAGAGCCAAATTCACAAACTTCTGGGGGTCGAAGTTCACGTTGGTTAAGGTGGAGTAGAAACCTCTTTCCAAGAAAGCGTCCACTTCTTCATCAGTGTAACCTAACTCACGTGCATGGTAGAGGTAGGCGGCTATTCCCTTTATGGCGAATAAAAGGTTGTCCTGTAGCCGGGCTACGGTGGGTTCTTTTCCACATACTCCTTTAACGGTGCAACCAGTTTCACGGGCAGTTTGTGAACATTGGTAGCAGAACATGTCCAATGCTTCTTTTTTTTCCATTTTTATTTCCTCCATAAATCCAAAATATTGTTTTACTAATATCGAATAGTTCTATATTTATCGAATGTTCTATACTTATGGAACAAAATATATAAAACTTGTGGTTACTGCCAAAGAAAAAAAAGTTTTATTCATTAATTGATAAATATTCACATAGCCTTAATTTCTAAAATATACTTAATTCAATTATAAGAGATTAATGGTGGGTTTAATGGTTTCTAATGATGAAATAAAAAGAAAACTAGCTGAAAAACGGAATCCAGGCGTTAAAAAGAGTCCAAGCAGTGAAAATTTAGCTGCAGATAGGACGCTTTCAAGTGAAGAACTCAAGGATAAATTCAGGAAACAAAGAGAGAAACAAAAAGACCTTAAACACGAAAATCCTGGTTATTTAATTTGTGAAAAGTGTGGGGGTTACTATGAATTACAACCTGGAGAGTCTCCAGATGATTTTACTGATGAATGTGAATGTGGGGGAAAACTTGAATATGTAAAAACTTTAAAAACCAGTTAAAAACCATTAAATCTTAAAAAAGGAATGCAAAAAAATCATGCCCAATAAAACAACTGTTTGGATAGGATAAATGATTTAACATCAACAGATTTTTTTGTACGTGGAAAAGAACCAAATTTATAAATTGGCTATTTGAACTTGAGAATGGTCTTGAACAAAAAAACTCTTAAATAGCCTACATTACATATATCCTTAATAGAAAATTCGTTTTATTTATTTCAAAATTAACCCACATGCAAATATCTTTATCAAAATAACAAGTGATATATTGAAACAGAACAACATAACTCCTGATCCAATAGTATCTGAAAAAAAGACTTCCACAGGTATAGAAGACACGGGAAAAGAAGCTAAAATGGTTGTACTTCAATCAATTGGATATCCTTTTCTGTGCAATCTGGTGGAAAATCCTAAAATAGAAATATTCGACAACGAACTTTTTGAGTTGTATGCCCGTGAGCAATGGATAGGTTACAAGGTGGAGGAAGGATCTTTCCTTTTTGACCAGAAGTTACTGCCTGATTTTGCATTTAAAGTAATTAAAACTCATCCAGACAACTCTAGAATAACTAAAAATACTTCCATACTTCTTATGGAAGTAGAAGAAGTTCGTGAAGTTAAAAAGATTGAAAGTAACCTGAAAATGACCGATGTCATTGGTCAGGAAAGAGCCAAGACCAAGTGCAAGATCATAACCCGTTACCTGCAGGAACCAGAGAGTTTCCAGGAATGGGCACCCAAAAACGTTTTATTCCATGGTACTCCAGGTACTGGGAAGACAATGTTGGCCAAATCATTATCTAATGAACTTCAGGTCCCTCTTTTCCTGGTTAAGGCCACCAGCCTCATAGGGGAACATGTAGGGGATGGAGCGCGTCAGATACATGATCTGTTCGATGCTGCAGCAGCTTGTGCCCCGGCAGTTATTTTCATTGATGAGATAGATGCAATTGGCCTTGACCGGCGGTACCAGTCCCTTAGAGGGGATGTTTCAGAGGTGGTGAACGCCCTATTAACTGAGATGGATGGTATCAACTCTAATCTTGGTGTAGTGACTATCGGAGCTACTAACAATCCTCAATTACTCGATTACGCTCTAAGGAGCAGATTCGAAGAGGAAATCGAATTTGTTCTCCCTGATGAAGAAGAAAGAAGAGCAATACTAGAAATGTACGTTAAATCCATGCCACTTCCTGTTGCTGCAGATGTTAAAAAACTGGTCTCGTTATCCAAGGGAATGTCAGGCAGAGATATCAAAGACCGTTTGCTGAAAGTGGCATTGCACAAAGCCATATCAGAGGACCAGGATGTTGTAACCTGGGATAACTTCCTTTATGCCTTAAAACATCATGAAAAAGAGAAGAATGAACCGAAGGACATGTTTGCCTGATTATTCCTTAATTTTTTAATTTTAAAAAAGTGAATATTTTTTTAAAATGTTTCACATTACACTAAAGGTGTTATAATGGGAATAAATTCTTTTTTTAAAGATGCCATACTCTACACTACTTCAGACTGGCGTAATGTTCTTTTTTTAGGTGTGATATTATTCTTAACTGATTATATTGTGGATTTAAATACTCCATCAATTATTGAAGAATTTCCTTATCTTGTAATACTCGCAGTGGTAATATTTTTATCCCTGGTTGAGGTGGGTTATGGTTTTCGTATAGTGGAGGAAACAGTGAAGGGATCACATAAACCACCTAGTTTCCACCATCCTTGGGATTTGTTCTGGCATGGAGTCAAAGAGAGCATTATATTATTGATATATTTTGTTATACCGTTAATCCTAGTTGTAATGGGAATTTATGAGTTTGAACTATTTTTTGGTCTTGATTTCAGTTTTTTGACCATGGGATGCTATTTAGTAATTGGAATAATATTTTTCTTGTTTTTTAATGTAATGTTTCAGGGTGCGGTTTTAAACATGGCCCATCATGGGGGTAGTATAGCTTCAGGGTTTGATATTCCCAGTATTTTTAGAAAGATTAGAATGGTTAAGTTGAAAAACATGCTTTTTATTTCATTTATAACCATAATAACTCTTTATATAGTTAAACAGGCCATTTTCGACACTCTACATGCCTTACCCTATATGTTGCCCTATATTAATATTTCTGTGGGGGATGTTGTTTCCACAGTTATTGTAGCTCCATTCCTGACGATATTCACCGCCCGTTTATTAGGGCTGATTGATGTGGAAGATAATTTAAATTAGGGCTCATTGATGTGGAGGATAATTTAAACTAATCCAATATATTTATGGAAAAAATCAGTTTCAGTAAAAAGTTCAACAGATAATTAAGTTTTGTTTTTAAAAAGGTACTTAGCAGAGTTTATAACCTCTGTATCATCATTTTCTGCGGCTTCCTTTAGATTATGTATGATGTTATAAAACACACGATCCACCACTACTTTGGTAAGATGATCTACAACCTTCTCCTTACCATTCATATCTCCCAACATGTGGTAAGCTTTCTCTGTTTCTCGTAATCGGATGATCTCAGCCTGGCTTCTTATATTGGCAATGATAGGTTCTACTTCCAAGTGTTGAAGGGATTTCTCCAGAAGGTCTAACTCTTCAGCAACAATTTTTTCAGCTTTTTTAGCCTCAGATTGCCGCTTTTTTTTGTTATTATCGGCTATTCCTCTTAAATCATCTATGTTATAAAGTTTAACTCCCAAATCTTCAACGTCCTCTTCAATGTCTCGAGGATTGGCTATATCCACCATAACCATCTTTTCCAGATTTTCAGGTGGAACAGCTACATTTACCTTTTCGCGGGTGAGTATAGCGTGTGGTGCTCCAGTTGCACTTATAACTACGTCCGCATCTGATATTGCTCTGGCCAGGCGGTCAAAACGGATTGCATCGCCTCCCAGTTCTTTAGCCAGGCAAACCGCACGATCATAGGTTCGGTTAGCTACCACAATTGCTTTAAGATGTTTTTCTACCAGGGCTTTGGCTACCAGTGTCCCCATTTTACCAGCACCGATAATCAGCACTTTTTTACATTTAAGATCACCAAGAACTGATTCAGCGAGATTCACTGCTGCAGAACCAATGGAAACTGAACCCTGATTAATCTGTGTCTTTTTACGTACTACCTGCCCCACGTGTGTGGCTTTGGTGAAAACATTATCTAAAACAGGGCCACAATGGCCTTTCTTAACGCTAACTTTGTGAGCATCCTTGAGTTGGCCGAGTATTTGATCTTCTCCGATGATCATGGATTCCAATCCGCACGAAAGTTTCAAAACGTGTTCAAGGGCTTTTTCATCCTTTTCAACAACTAATCCTCCCCACTGATAATGTAGGGGGGCTTCATCCAGGACCATGTAAATCTCAGCACGGTTGCAAGTTTTTACCTGAACATACTCCTGCACTTGATGATCGTGTTGAATATTCGCGAATATTTCATCCATATTCCGGGTGGACTCTTCTATTTTATTAATATCCGCGGTTTTATGGTCGATTCGGATGTTAAGAATCATAATACTGTAATCCTCCAGATCTTGGATACATGGGTTAATATTATTATTCTAATTAATATTATTTAGGTTAATGGAATTTATATTTCTTGGGGGTGATTTTTTTTAATTAGGTTAATGCAGGTTTTCCAGAACTTGAGTAATGTAGGATTGAGCTTGTTCCACTTTACCGTTATCTAAAAGTTCATTTATTTTTTTATCATTTAATATTTGGTATAAATAATCACGACGTTTCTTCTGATCTTCCACTTTTTCTTTCAGTAACTGACGGGTGAAATGCTGCAACTCCAGTTGAAGAATATCTTTTTTATTAACTACTGATTGAATACGTTTTCTTAATTCTTTGGCCATGAGAGGACTTTTTCCCTGGGTGAATATGGAAAACTGAACATCTCCAATAAAAAATGATGATGGAACAATTAAATTTCCCTCTTCAGGATGGTCGGCTCTGTTTATAAGTTTGTCCTTGGATAGAGAACTTACTTCCTGGTTTAGTTGTGTATCGCCACTGGCCACCACCACCAGGTCAGCCCAATCTGCCCACTTTGAAAGTTCTTTGCGTGGTTTATAGATAGCTCCTAATTCTTCAAGCTGGTTTGAAACATGGCCAGAGCTGATTACTACGTTGGCGCCTGATTGAAGAAAACGACGTGCTCTTCTTTCACCAACTTCTCCTGACCCCACCACAAGCACATTTTTATCCTGCATATCTAAGTAGAGGGGAGTCCATCCCATACTATGCCTCCGCCCTATAATTCTAGATTTTTCATTCTAAGAACCTTAATAGCAGTTTTAATATCATTACCGCATTCAGAAAGGACCTGGGATGCTTCATCAGTGGACACATTAAAGGTCTCAGAAAGGGCTTTTATGTTGGTTTCGTTGTCTGCTGGTTCATGGCCTACCAGTTCTTCAGATAGCTGGTGTTTTAAGTCCATGTATTCATCAGTGCTCATTCCAATCCGGCGTAACACCATATCTCGTAGTGGACATGGTTTGGAAGGTTTACAACACCAGACCAGGGAGCCAAAACAGGTTCCTTCACCTTCTCCAAGTCGGGTTTTTTTTCCAAAATTCTCTTTAATTTCAACATACTCCTGAGCACTGATCCCTGCATCTTCAAGGGCAAATGCAATGGGACAGGGTTTAACAGGTGGACAACAAAATGCCATTGCTCTTTTATCTCCCCCTCTACATACGTGTGATGGTGCATCTTCCCATGCCATTTTATTCCTCCTTTAACATTTTCTCTTTTTCTGAGGGGGTTAAGTCTTCCACAATTTCTTCAGGTAGGCCGGTTTTAAGGATTTTTCCACCTCTCATTAGGGAGGCGCGGTCGCAAACATCTAACACAAAGTCCATATCATGGCTGATGATGAGGAAAGTTTGGTTTAACTCGTCCCGGGCTTTGTGAATAGAATCAGTGACCTGTACCCTGGTAATGGGGTCCATGGTACCGGTAGGTTCATCCAGTATAACAATTCGAGGTTCTTTGATGAGCACCTGGGCCAGGGCAACCCGGTGGCGTTCTCCTCCACTCAGTTCATCGGGATACTTCCTGATAATTTTTTCAGCATATTCTTCATCGAAGCCAACGGCGTGAAGAACGTAAAGTGCCTTCATTTTCGCAAATTCTGCGGGCAATTCCAGGCTGATTGCTTCGGTAAGGTTTCCTAGGACGTTTCTGTGGGGATAAAGGCTATATTCCTGGTGAAGTATTCCTAAATATGGTTTAACTCGACCTCTGCCAAAAATACCCTTTTCAGTCATATCAATCCAATTATCACCTAATTTAACTTCAATTTTACCACTACTGGGATCGGTGAGGCCGTAAAGAATACGGGAAAGTGTAGTTTTACCGGCACCTGAGAGCCCTACCACTCCATATATCTCTCCTTCATCTACTGTGAGGTCTATGCCATCCACGGCTTTAATAACTCCTCTCTCAATGGAGTAATAGTGTTTTTTAACTTGTTCCATTTTGATGATGGGGCCACCAGTTTTGAATTCCTCTTTCTTTTCAGGGAGAGGTACTTGGTCTAGGAAACTTTTCACTACTTTTTCTGGGTTCCCTTCTTCCACTATTTCTCCTTTTTCCAGCCAGATCACATAATCGGAGATCTGACGCATAACTTCTGGCCAGTGGGAAGTGATGACCATGGTGGTTCCCCTGTTCTTGACTCCTTCAATAAGGGCTTGGTGTATTAATTCCGCGGTTTGGGGGTCAAGAGTACCGGTGGGTTCGTCAGCTAAAAATAACATGGGTTCCTTGGCAATCTGCCTGGCTAAAACCACCCTCTGTTTTTCCCCTCCTGAAAGATCACGGGCAATATGGGTGATCCGGTGGGTCATTTGAGCCATATCCAGCAGGTCGATTGCCATATAAGTACTTTCTTCTTCATCGTGTCCAGTGATGGACTTTATAACATTATCAATAACAGTATCATCTTCATACAGAGCGAAAGTCCTCTGCAACATAATTGATATTCGACGCTTAACAGCGGCAAAGAGTTTACGATCAGCATTCCAGAAGTCTACTTTCTGAGGTTCGAAATTAACACCACATACGCAAACTTTTCCTGCCATGGAAGGCGGTTCCACTCTTAAACAATTAGGGCAAATCGAAAGATTGTAAATTATTCGACCCTCAGTGGGACGATAATCCTTCATACCCCTAAGCATGTTAAGCAGAACGGATTTTCCACAGCCACTTCTTCCCAGGACACCCAGGACGGCTCCTTCCTCTATGGTTATATTCAGGTTTTTTAGGACTTCTACTCCGTCAAAAGTCTTAGTGACGTTTTCTATTTCTATAAAAGACATTTAACCACCTGTTCCGCAGATAACTAACATTGATGAGTTAACTTCATAGATGAACTTTATCTCTTTTTTATTTGATCATTACGGTTATTAGATTATTTTTGATCAATAGTTTTTATTTTATATGATTTTATATTAAAAATTTTATATTGAAATTATCAACTGCTAAATTTGGGTTAGATCAAAGGACAATGTTCCTCCAATGGCTGCCCTGGCAATTGATATTCCATCAGCTCCAGAAGCCAACATTTTTCTTGCAGATTCGAGATTTTTGATGGAATTGTTGCCTATAATGAACAGGGAAGTTTCCTGGCGGATTTTTTTTATTAGATCATAGTCAGCATGGTCAAAACCAGGTTTCATGGCATCAACATGAACATAATCTGATTTTGCATGTTCTATGGCAGTTATTATCTTAGAAATGTCAACATCAGGCACGTTGGCTCTTATTTTCACCGAAACCTGACTTTTTGCCTTTTTTGTAACTTCTCTGACAAATTTTTCTAGATGAGAAGGATTATTTAACAGTTCCTGGCCACAACCAAGATCAGTTATCTCTGGCTGTCGACAGTGAGCATTAATTTCCACCACATCCACAGTTTTAAGCTTAGATATTTCTATAATTGGTTCAGGCATAATTGAACGAAGGTTAACTGAGATCATGCCATTCCAGAAATCTTGATCATTAATTAGAACCGTCTGTTCTTGGATGTGGTTAATGAATTCTTCTTCAGCAACATCGAATTCAGGCCTTCCACGGGCTAGAATTTTCTGTCCGGCATTTATGGTGGCTGCATCAACATTGTAACCTCCTAAGGTTACCATGTCAAACCCGTAAGTTAGAAGACCCCGGCAAAATGTGCCATCAGTAATGCCTGCCATGGGAGCTAGGACTTCAATGTAGATACACTCCACTTATTAAATCAAATCAATCAATTTGTATTTCAATTTAAAATATAATTCAGTATTATCTAGTTCAATATTATTTGATATAATAGCTAGCATTAAATCCATTGATACAACCCGACGTTGATCAATTAATTAGGTGGCAATGCTAACTAATAATCAATTTAAAAGTTTTCAAGGATTTAAAGCTAATTATTTCATCACATGAACCAGGTTGTAGGTGTTACCGTCCCTAATTTCTTCCAGTGCAAGATCAGCAAGATTAGCTGCCTTTTCCGCGGTAGGTGCCTTTCCAACACCTGCTTTCAGGGCGATGTTGATTTCTTCTTCAATTTCCTCAATGACTTTAAGTATTCCCTCGGGGTTCATGCCATTACATGGTGACATGAAGTTATCTCCACCAATGAAAAAGAGCAGTGAACCTTTTTCAATTAATTTTTTCATCAAGAAGTGTTGAACTCGGTTCACAATAAAAGAAGTATCATATGCCGGGATGATGTCGGTAAGTGAGTCGGTGATGCCGTTTATGTCAATATGGGCAATTTGCACGAAACTGTCATCTGGGTTAACCATGCCTTCAATTGCCAAAATTTCGCTGCGTTCTTCTGATTGAGCTCCGCCATATTTCTGTAAGGCACTGGTAGCACTTCTCTGAGCCTCGTATGGGGTTTCAGCAGTTCCCACACCCATACTCACTGTGATGGGGTAGCGGTTGCTGATGGATTTTTGAATTCGCAGATGGTGATCCATATCCACTCCATTGGTCACCGCTAGCATGTTGTCAAAGCGGGTGAAGAAGACCAGTCCCCCTTTGGCTGCGAATTGCCTTTGCAGGTCTGCGTATAGCTCTGCCTGCAGGATTTGCAGGTCGGCTTCGGCCCTGGGAGCGGGGGTAACGGTCCAAGGTCCATAGTTGTCAATCTGGATTAAAGTCATTTGTATCATACATTTTCACCCAAAATACATCTGGCTAAATTTATTTTATCAGTCATGTTCCTCATGATGGTCTGAGTTATCATGACCTTAGATATTAGTTTTTCTATTTCTTCCTGAGAATCCACATCTTCCAAGTCAATTATGAATTTATCCAGAAAATCCTTATAAATACTGGCAACTCCTAAAGATGAAATTTCATGACCCATAGCGTCCATGAATTTAGCTGCAGGTCCACTAACAGGTTGATATCCAACTATTGGGGAGATAGCAGCAACATAAACATTTTGAAGTGCTTTTCTAACATTTTTGTCTGATATTATTGGTCCTATGGATGTTATGGGATTTGATGGTCCAATAATCACCATATCTGAATTTTTGATGGACTCTATTATGCCCGGGGCTGGATCTACATTCTGGTAACTTATGTCCTGCACTTCTGGCTTTCCCTGATTTTCCACCAGAAATTCATGAAATTCCATTTCACCAGCTTCGGTAGTTATGGTTATATGGGATTCCTGGTCACTCATGGGAATTATTCTTGATTTGATACCTAATTCTTTTCTCTGAATATCTATAGCTTTTGATAGGGGTTCCTTCTCCATAAGAAGGGTTTTTTGTATTTTCAGGGCACGGTCACGATCCCCAATCCGGAGTGTTTCTGGACATCCGATCTCCTTTAACCGGTCATGGGTAATAAAACTATCATTCTTGACCCCATACCAGGTGTCTTCATTGATGATTCCAGCCAGAGTGTACATCACAGTATCCACATCAGGGGCAACGTAAACTCCAGAAAAGTAATCATTTTCAACAGTGTTCACAATTACCGTGATATCTTCCGGATCCATCACCTGCACCATGCCTTGCAGGAGTTTGGGAGTACCAGTTCCACCAGAAAGGACGCTTATCATTTTATCAGTTCAGGATGTATTGATTATCAGATCTGGTGTACGTTGAGTTCTCTCAACAGACGATCTCTTTCAATTTTTAATTTTTCCAGCACAACAGGATCACATGATTCCTTCTTTTCAAGATATGCAATTGTGGTGGTTATAGCTTCTAACTGGGTTTCCATCTGATTGACAGGCATATAGATCAACTCATTAAACAACTATTATATAATCAAGCAAATAATCTTTTAATCTTTTTTTTATTTTTAAAGATTTCATTCAAGTTTATATCCTGGCCAAGAATTTAGCCATTATCACAGCTATAACAATTCAATCACGGAAAACATCATACTTTTTTGGTCTGATCAATGGTTTAATCGTGGCAGAATCGTTTATAAGCTTTTGGAAGTATTGGATGCCTCTGATGATGACTACAGGCATTCCTTCATCTGCTTGCCCCATTACCAGGGATGCAGCTGAAGATAACTCATCAGCCACTGCTATGCTAGTAGTTTTAAGTTCTCTTCCGTATAGATCATGTTCACCGCAACGATCCCAAAGTGGTTCCATTCCAGAAATACCTATGGCGGTACCAATGGCACCTTCACGGAATGCCCTTCCCTGAGTATCAGATATTATGACTGCAATTCTTTTCCCAATCTTTTTTTCTATTTTTTCCCTTATCTGTTGGGCACTGTAATCTGGATTCACAGGAATAGGGGTTGCCATTCCATCATCCACATTAGATTCATCAATACCCGCATTGGCGCAAACAAAACCATGTTTTGTTTCAGAAATAATGAAGTCAGGACCCACCTTAATGATTTCATTAGATTCATCAATTATGGCTTCAACAATTTCAACATCTTTTCCAGTCTGTTTGGCCAGTTGATGGGCTTGTTTTCCAGGTTCCATAGTCTTCAGATGAATTACGTTGCCTTCAGCCTTGGCCACTGCGGTTTCGGCAATGACCAGGATATCTTCGTCATCCAGCAGAATATCATGATTTCTTGATGCATGAAGAATAAGTTCTGATAGGTCATCTCCCTTTCGTATAAGGGGGATACCTTTTATGCCGATGATTTTAATTTCCATGGTTGTACCGGATCCTAGGTTTAAAAAAAATTGAAATATGAATTAGTTATTTTGTGGATTAGATTGAAACTAATTCCCATTTTTCTTTTCCAAATCCTGCGGCAGAAGTAACAGGATTGGCAAATTCAGCGAATTTTCCTCCGTCCATTATGAATTGAGCAGCTTCAGATGCACTGCTAGCAGTAAATTCCACTGTTTCGGGTTGAACATGTTCATAAACAGCAATGTAACATGATTCACCAGCAGGTACCTTCTCTACCGTAACTTTTTCATGGGTAATGATGCCTATGTATGATTCTCCATCAAGAGTGGTTGCCCCTGCAATTCTGGGGGTGTTAAAATCATCTTTTTCATAGTCCATAGTCAGGAGAGAAAGTGTTATAGAATCTCTGATGCTCATACCTGATGCGATTTTTTCAGCTATAACATCAGTGTGTGATCCGTTGGAAACCACCGCCACATCCCCTACTATTTGTATGCAGTTGTAGGCTATGTATGGATTTTCAAAAACATCTTTTTCATGTCCTTCCTTAGGAACTACAGCCACTCTTTCAGGGAATGTACGGGTAATTCGGTTGGGAAAAGAACGACTGGAAACACGATAAGCAACAAAATTGCCTGTTTTATTACTTCCAACTGCTAACATTCTTCCAAGATACATTAAATCACCTTTTTTGTAATGAATACGATAGTTTCAGTAAAATAATTCTTTAGTAACTGCAAATACTTCTTTAGTAACGTTCTTAGGAAGTATAGGGTATGTGATGTTAATTTTGGGGAATACTGACAGCATCCTCTGGACTCATACCTGCAGGGGTGGTGATGATAATGGTTCCCTTCTTGGGTTGAATAATGATCTCTCCTTCATCAATCACTCTGGTGTGCACTGCAATGGCACTGTCACGAATGTAACTGGACATGTCCACTCCATCAACCATTACTTTTTCAAGTCCTGCAACTGGTATAAGATAATATTCTGAGCTGCCACTGGAATCAGTTACCTCTGGTTTCCCACTACTCCCATTATCGGAAGCAGCCTGGAAAGTGCTGGTAACCATTAAAAATATGAGAATAGTAAAAATCACATCAATTAAAGGGACTAAATTAACTCTAGCCTGTTTACTACGTAATTTCCGCCGATAACTCTGGGTATTAATGGCCATGTTTTTTCCCCTTAAACTCTTTATCATTCTGTTTGATTAATTATTTAGTCAATTAATAATCAATTAATATATTTTAGTTAAGTAATGATTTTCATTATTTATTTTATTGTTTGAGTTTGCTTTCAATTATCCTAGCTTCTGCATTACATTTTTCCTTAATAATATTTCCGATACTCTTTTCCAGCATGTGGGGGTTAATTGAAATCCAAATATTTGCATCTTTGTCGTTTTTCAGTTTTTTAACTTCTAAAACGCCATTAGATTCTTTTAAAGCTACGATTGCTTTTTCAATATCTGCATCGGTTTTTATGCGCATCTCTGCACTTCGCCAGTTAGTCATTTTTTTGGCAATCTCTATTTTATCCAGTTCTCCTTCTATTTTACTGTTGATATGAGAGTAAAGGGGCAGGATTATGATAGCAACGGCTAAACCAGCAATAGTAGTTATAAGAGCAACATATATTCCTTCAGCCATGGCGGTAGGGCTGGCATTCACGCCCAGTGCTTTGAAAGTGTACCACATTCCAAGAACAGTCCCTATCAATCCTAAAAGAGGGGCAACTTCGATAATAGTTCGGATGGTGTCCATTCCTTTGGTCATATGTCTAATTTCGACAATGAAGACCCGTTCCATCGCATCTTCCACTTCTCTATTGTTTCTAAAACCAATTTTCAAGGCTTCGGCGACAATTTTAGAAATGGGGTTTTGATAACGTCCAATGGAACGTAAAGCCTCCAAAGAACCGCCTCTTTCCATTGCTTTGTTCACTTCTCCCATAATTTCGGGTAAACCTACCTGAGATATCTTACGTAGATAATAAATTTTCTCCACAGAATAGAATACACCATAGATACCAATTATGGTAATGATGTAGGTGATTACCCCTCCACTTTTAAACATTTCCATTATGGTGTTGATGGAGTTGGCGAAGAATTCGTAGATCATCTTATCCTCTTATTAAATTTCATTGATGTTAAGGGAATGTAATTTTTTTAGACAATTATTTTATTATTTTTTCAACGGTAGCCCAAGATCTGCGTACAAAATCTGGTAGTTCTCCTGGAGAAAGTGTTTTCAGGAATTTAATTGTTTTAGGATCACTGGGATAACCGGAACCAATATCTGCTTTACATTCTTTTCGGATGTCCTGAATTGCCCTGTCACGTTCTACCTTGGCAATGATGGAGGCTGCAGAAACTATGGGGTAACGATCATCTGCTTTGTGTTCAGCCACCACCTTTACTTCAGGGTGTATTGCTTCCAGTTCACCAGTTAAACGTTCTGGTTTGACATCCATGGAATCGATGAAACAGGTTGAAGGACTGGATTTGCCGATGATACGATTGATGGCAATTTTTTCAATCTCGTTTAGGTTAACATCCCTTGATCGTAGCATGTCTATATCTTTGGCAGTGATATGTACGGTGTGACATTCAGCGATTCTGTTTATCTTACGGTATAAGGCTATTCTTCTTTTGGGTGAAACCTTCTTGGAATCTTTTAAACCAAGTCTTTCTAAATATTTAATTCTTTCCTCTTCCAGTGCCACACCGCAAACAACTAGGGGTCCTAAAACAGATCCCCTTCCTGCTTCGTCTATTCCCATTATTTTCATGAGTTGATTGATTACTCCAATGGATTTAGTTTATGGGATTGATTGTGTTTATGAATTTATTTCATGGCTTTTAAACGGACTTCTGGTTCTAGTGCCCGAGGTTCAGCAGCTACGATGGCAGTTCCTTTGGCCACCACGGTCATTGGATCGTCAGATATCTCTACAGGCACACCGACTTCCTCAAAGATCCGTTCTTTAAGTCCTCTAAGTTGTGAAGTTCCTCCTACTACCACAGTCTTGTTGTAGACACCGGAAATTAATTCGGGGGACATTCTTTCTAGTACATGGGCTAAGGCTTTAACTAACTTAATAATGATTGGTTCAGCAGCATCTGCCACTAGATTGGAATCTATTTCAACCTTTTTTGGTTTGTTGGTTTCAAGTGATTTACCAATGACAATGGTTTTACCGCCTTCACTGTCACTTTGGGAGTGAACCATTCCTACTTCAATTTTGGCCTTTTCAGCTTCGTGAATTCCTATTTCCACGTTGTAGATTTCTTTAACTTTTTCCACGATGTTAGAATCGATATCGTCTCCACCACTACGGATGGTTTCAATATCAGTTATTCCTCCTAATGAAATAACCACCACATCACTTGATCCAGCTCCTATATCAACAACCATGGTACCGGATGCTTCTGCTATTGGCAGTCCTGCTCCGATGGCTGCAGCCAGCCCTTCACTAATCACCAAAACGTAATTGGCACCTGCTTTTTTACCTATGTCTTCAACAGCTTTTTTTTCCACTTCAGAAGCATCTCCAGGAATACCAACTACTATGCGGTCTATGAGTTCTTTTTCTTCTCCTGAACCAAGGTCCATGGAGTATATTAGCAGGGCTTCTGCCTGGGCTATACTTTCAATAACTCCCTGTCTGAGTGGTCTGACTGCTATGATGTCCTCAGGAGTTCTTCCTAACATGGATTTGGCTTCTTCTCCCACGGCCAGCACGTAACCTGGATCTTCTTTTTTAACAGCTACTACTGATGGTATCTTAAATAAGTCGAACTTGTCACCTGATGGCTTGGCTACCACGGTGTTAAGGGTTCCAAGGTCGATACCCAAAGTGTGGGACAAAGCCTTTTTCTTATCATCTTCTACTTCATCTTTTTTACCTAAAAAACTGAACATTTTAGTTAATCCTCCTTTAATATTTTCTTAAATTCGATTAAGAATATCTTGTTAGATCTGGCTAGTTCCTTAATTTTAGCAACCTGATCATCTTCTGTTGATAATAAAACTGTGGATAATGCTACATCTGCCATTTTAAATAGTGGATCTATGGTGTTTCTAATAAAGCGTGGTAACATGTTGGTGATATAAACATCAGTTTCAATGAATCCTGTAGTTTGATCTTCAATTAGGAATGAAAGTGGGGTGCCACTTTTTTCACAGTCACCAATAAACTTTTTTATGGAATTTTCAGGGCCAACTGTTAACAGTAGATTCGCTTCATCTTTAACATAATAAGGTGCAATTTTTAGGTATGCACCGCCATTTTCTTTACATATCATGCTTAACTCTCTTATTTTGCTTGTTTCACCGTAAAGCATGATAAAATCAAATTTTTTTGTTACAAATGATTCTCTGGTAGTTACGTGTTCTCTGCAAAGTACTTTAACCCGTTCTTTATCCATTATTGCAGAGTAGGCAACATTATTAACCATATCCTCATTACCTGCAATAACACACCATATATAATCTGAATCTTGCACCGTAGAAACTTCGGCTGCTTTTCTTAAGATTTTTATTTTATCCTCGATCATCAATTACCACTTTATTAAAATTGAATTCTAACTATTTTGATATAGTACAGTAAAAGTTCATATCAATTTAATTTCCATAATAATATATATAATTAAAGTAAATTATGGGAAGATGCGAATTATTGAATTTATGGAAAATTTTTAATGTTGTTAAAGTGCACGATTATTAGAGCTACTATTAGATTTCTAAAATATATATAGTAAGTGATAAAGCTACTATCATCATGGACATGTACTACAATTAATGCACATACTAACTTTAATATATAAATTTTCATAAGTTTGCCATTTTGGCAGATCAGATTCAAGAATAAACTATATTTTTCTAAAGGGATAACACATGTTTGTCAAGGGAACTTTTAAAAAAGTTGGAATATTGTTAACCATAGCGGTTTTACCTTTCCTTTTTGGGTATGTAATTATAACTTTTTTACTATTTTCAGCGATAGCTTTTCTAATGCAGTTTTTCAGGGATCCTAACCGGATTACTCCTCTTGATAATGGTTTGATTATTGCTCCGGCAGATGGTAGGGTACTTAAAGGAAAAATCGATTGTGTGAAAACAGTTCACTATGAAGACCCAATGATGGAATACATATTAAGACCTGGAAAAAAAGGTATTTTGGTAAGTACTTTTATGTCTCCTTTTGATGTTCATGTTAACAGGGCTCCCATTTCTGGTACCATTGTGAAGACCAAACATTACCCAGGTAAATTTAAGATCGCTATGCGAAATGTACTTACTGAAAATGAAAAGAATTTAATAGTTATAGATTCAGAGTATGGAAAAGTGGGGGTCATACAGATAGCTGGTTTCGTGGCCAGACGCATAGTTCAGTATGTGGAAGTAGGTGACCAGGTGCAAACAGGGGACCGTCTTGGAATGATAAGATTTGGTTCCAGAGTTGATCTAATCATCCCTTATGAAAACACAAAATTGATGGTTTCTGAGGGTGAAAAACCAACTGCAGGAGAGACTGTTATCGCCCGCATGCACAAAAAAACTTAAAAATATTATTATAATTTGTATTGGAGTACAAATATGAATATCAAGCATTATATAGCGCTGCCTGATTTTGTTTCCCTGGCTAATGCCTGTTCAGGTTTCTTGGCTTTGGTAATGCTGTCCATTGGAAACTTAATACTGGCATCCCAGTTCATGCTCCTGGCGGTGATCTTTGACTCTGTGGATGGTTGGGTGGCCCGTCGAACTAAACGAGTTGATGAACATGGTTTCGGCAAGAACATGGACTCACTTTCGGATGTGATCTCATTTGGTGTTGCACCCGGAATGCTTTTGTTTTACGCGTGCCAGTCGTTTTCGATCCAATACATTAATATACTAGTATCACTCCTAATAGTTATATGTGGAATATTACGACTCTCCAGGTTTAATGTACTTGCAGATTCAAGTGATGTTTCAGGTGGAGATAAATTCGTGGGACTACCCATACCTACCACTGCCTTGATCCTAGGATCATTCTACATCTCAGGCATGTTCCGAATGGACCTTGCACTAATCATCATGACAGTGGTTGCGGTGTTAATGATAAGTACAATTAAGTATCCTAAATTTAAGGGTATAATATTGATGGCAGGTGGTAGCATATTAATCATTGGAACAATTTTGCCCTACAACATTTCATCATCAATTGCATTTCTTCCCGCAAAGCTTTTATTCATCTTCACCATACTATATGTATTAATTGTGCCTCTTATGGAATTATACGGCAGGCTTCTTGAGAAGTGGTCCACATGTTAGATAAGATCTTAGGAAAGAAGGATAAAGATAAAGATGTCCCTGATCTGCGAAAAGACGGGAAAAAATCGGACTCGGACATTGGGGGCCGTCTTAAGGGTATGGTGTCCAAGGCAACCGAAAAATCCAAAGAAAAGGTTAATGGTGATAAAGATGGGGGTAAGCGCCCATCTGGGGGGAAGGCTCCTCGGCCAATGCCAAAACCGCGCCCAAAACCGCGCCCTACATCAAAAGACAAGCCTACTTTAAAACCCCCCCTTAGAAAACAGCCTCCAAAAAAGAGGGGTCCGCTAGGCAGTATAACTGGTGGAGCTGGCTTTGGAGGTGGAGGTTCTGATGATGATCAGAGAACACTGGTTGGTGCAGCTGTTTTTGGGATTATTCTCATAGTTCTTGTTGGTGCTGGTTACTACTTTTTGGTTTATGCACCTTACCAGGAATCCATGACTGCGGCTAAGGAAACCAAGATTTCAGAGGTTAATACTTACTTTACAGGACCTCTTGCAACGGATCCCAGAAAAACATCTATTTTAGCTGAGATTGATGGTGGAACAACACCCGAAATGGTGTTGGCGGTGGATGTGACAGGCCCAGCAACTTCTGCATGGAGAGAGTATCAACTTCAACAGATATCATCTGAAAAAGATCCTTACGGTAGAGTCATGATCACTTACGATGCTGGCGGACAAAAAAACCTGATAATGAAAACTTCAGCTGCTAAGAAAATAGTTAACGAAGCCGATGCTGCGGTTTTAGTGAACCTGAAGATTGAAACCCCAGACACTGTTGCAGTACCCATAATCATATCCCGATTGCAAGCAGCTGGAGGGTTGGTGAATGTTGGAGATAGTGTTGATGTTTATCTGACTACAACAAATGCTTCTAGTACAACAACATCAAATGCATCCAACCAGACAACTACAACTGAGTCTACAGCAACACCTAAAATTAGTGGAGCCACTGTCCTGGCGATTTTAAGGGCTAAAGACAGTGGAACTGTCGATGCAAATCTGCAACAATCCCAGGAGATTGCAGTTAATACTTTAACCATGACCAACAGTAGAAGTCAGAGTGCAAGCACTGATGTTGAACAACTTCTCAGGGCAGCAGCTTCAAACACATGGGATGAATCACAAGTAACTACTCTACTCAAAGCTTATGGTTGGAAGTTATCCGACTTCGAAAGAGCCTCTAATTTGGGTGAGCTTGATGTAAGATACATGGTGGTGCTGGAAGTTCCACGTGAAAATGCACTGTTCCTGATGCAGAACAGCCAAAACTTACAACTAACAGTTCCAACCCAGAATGCTCCAACATGGATGGTGAAAGAACTAAAAAGCATATATGGATCTGGATAAATCAAATCCACATCCATTCACATCCATTATTAGGGATGGTCTAAAGGAATCAGGTAATAAAAAGTTGGATAGTGGTTAAGATGAACATCAACAGATTATTCACAGCTTTAATCTTATTACTAGTGATATTTAGTTTTTCTTTAAGTTCTTCAGCAGTTTCATGGGATTCATCTTACGATGATCAACAAGCATGGATTGAGGAACAGGGTGCAGAAGCACAGTTCACTTATCTTGAGGCTACCATCACTGCCAAAATCAAAAATAACAATGATCATGTGGAATATTTCAAGATAAGTCAAACATATACTGGGACATTAGATACTGGTGCTGGTTCAGCTATAACTTGGGAAATACTGTGGACCAATCCATGTGCATTAAAGATGATTAAGTATATGTCTGATGTTGACAGTGATGATCTTGGTTGGAAGATACAACCTGGTGAAACTAAAACTGTTTCATTCAAACTACGAGCATATCCCACACCTACTTCCTCTTATCCGAATTATATAAGACAACCTGGAATAAACAATACCTTTTGGCCACTTGTAAATGAACCTGGTTTACAGGCTTCTTGGTTCCTTCCTAATGAAATTGAGTATCTGAACCCAAGTTTAGATCTTGTCTCCTGGAAGGGTCATTTCTGCTTCTGGATAAAAAACTTTGACTACACAAGACCCAAAGTATCAGGTATAGTAAGAGCACCAATAGTCCCAATTGACTCAAAACTTACTTACAGTAATCCTAAAGTAACCTATATAGATAAAGAGGTTCCATGGGCTAACACTGCCGCATGGGATGTACTTTTATACCCTGGTCAGAGTAAACATTTCTCCTACACTTATCAGTGGCCGTCAACATCTAGTTCAAGCTATAGTGGAAGTGCTGGTTCAGCATCTTATGATGTTCCCACCACTGCTGCTGCGTCAACCAATGCTTCTGTACCCACTACATCAGAAACAGGAGTTCCATTTGCTCTCTTCGTGGTTGGTGCCATTATAATAGCTGGTGGTGTAGTCTACGCCAAGTTCTTCCGATGAATTTGGGGTGGGTTAACAAAATCAAGTACATTAAGTTGGCTTCAGAGGTTTACGAAATTTTTATATTGATGATATCCCCATAGTCATGGTCATCATTAATTTAGTAAATACATCATTAATATTGGTGAAATATTATCATCGTTAATGAGTGAGATTTGGGTTATCATGATAATAGTCATTTAATAACTTTTGAATTCCAACTTCCATATTACACACTAAGGTAACCTAGTCATGAATCAGTACATGGTGCAGTGAATCTAATGAAAATATCCACTTTTTTCATAATAGTTGGAATAGTGATCATCTCTTTTTACGCATTGATAGAGGTTAATTATTACTCTGCCACTCAGACCATTAATCAAAAACCTGGAGACACTCCCTATATTATAATTCCTGAAGTCGGGGTAGATGATCCCATAAATAACAAATCAGTTGATTATGGCATTTACCATGAGCCGGAATCCGCCAAACCAGGTAATGGAACAGTTGTTCTATTTGGGCATCGCACACTACACGGGTCTCCCTTTCTCAAACTTGATCAGCTAAAACCTGGAGATAATGTAACTTTAGAATGGCCTGGCATTGGTTATGTTGAATATGTTATAGAAAACAGCACTATTGTACCTGCAGATTATCGGTTATCAGTCGAGCAGGGTAATGTATTATTTCTTATCACCTGTTATCCTCTGGGATCAACTAAGGAACGGTTGATGATCAAGGCTAAACAGGTGGATATATATCCTATTAAGAATGTCAGAGCGGTCAACCCTCAGAAAAATTATGCCATTTACATTATCATAGCATTCATGGCCATCGGTTCTGTTTTAAGCTTTTTATATCCTGTAAAAGATGATAGGGCCATAATATTCCTGGTGGTTGTGGCTTTGACTCTCTTTTTGATACTTGGTTATTTTTTCCCCGTACCGCCAGATACTTTGGAATCAAACATGTCCCGTGCAAGTGATTTTTTAAGTTTTGGATTTTAAAAATCGTTTAACAGGGATAATAATGATAATTTTCACAAGGGGATAAATATTATGTTCAATGAATTTTCTTCAATGAATCTTCTATAACTAGAAATAATCGAATTTATAGGCAATCAAATAATATAGTGATTATTATGAGTGATGAAAAATATTTTCAGAACATCAGCTCACGGGAACGAGCCATATTTGAAGGTGCCATTACTATGGGTGCCCTTTTTCATCAGTTTGTGGGAACTCCAGTAAGTCCCAAGAGTACCAATTCTCTTGAAAAAGCCATAGAGGAATCTTTAGAGTTACAACCCTGCATTGAATCTGTTAACGTGAAGATTAACCATCAGCTGATGGAAGAAGAAGAAAATGAATACCAATACCTCTCTTTAACTGGGGAAATGTTGGATGTTAGAGTTGTTTCCCAGTATGAGGGAGTGAAAGTTGTGGTACGCATGCACTACATAGAAGAACTACACTATCCCTTGATGTACGTGGAAGAAATAGATTGAAAACATAAAAAAAGTGTTAAGCTTCATTAAAAGTATTGACAAGGGCGTTTTTGGTTTATTATTGTATTTTACTCAATAACAATTATTTAATAATATCGTAGACATTAATAGAAATATCACAGTAAAAATTATATAAAAAATGGTAGATTTCATGATAACTGTTGATGAGAATCTGTGTAAAGGCTGCAACATCTGCACCGAGTTTTGCCCGCGTAAGGTTTACCAGAAATCTGGAGTACTTAACAAGAAGGGCGTGCATGTTCCAGTACCTGAAAATGAGGATAAATGCACCCAATGTCAGTTATGTGCATTGATGTGTCCGGATCAGGCAATAAAAGTAGATGAGAAAGTGGATGAGAAGGATGACAAGTGAAGATTATTTCATACAAGGTAATGAAGCCTGTGCCAGAGGGGCAATTAAAGCAAATTGCCGATTTTTTGCTGGTTACCCCATAACCCCCTCTACAGAAATCGCTGAAGACATGGCTGTGTTCCTTCCCCGGAAAGGAGGAACATTTGTTCAGATGGAAGATGAAATATCTACCCTGGGTGCAGTCATAGGGGCAGTATGGGCAGGTATGAAGGGAATGACCGCCACATCAGGGCCAGGGTTTTCCCTGATGCAGGAACACATAGGCTATGCAGTAATGACAGAAACACCCCTGGTAATAGTGAACATGCAGAGGGGTTCTCCATCCACAGGACAGCCCACCATGGCCAGCCAGGGAGATATGATGCAGGCCCGCTGGGGATCCCAGGGAGACTATGAAATTATAGCTTTATCTCCCTCATCAGTACAGGAATGTTTTGATTTCACAGTGGAAGCCTTTAATCTGGCTGAAAAGTACAGGGTACCAGTCATGGTAATGAGTGATGAAAACGTGGGACACATGCGAGAAAAAATCACCATCCCAGAAAAAGTAGAGGTAAAAACGCGAAGCATGCCTGAAGAAGGTCCAGATACATACCTCCCTTATCGTGCCGAGCCGGATGAAACCAGTCCCATGCCTGCTTTAGGGGATGGATACAAAATACACGTTACTGGATTAACCCACAATGAAAAGGGATATCCGGATGCATCAAATCCACAAGCACACTCAAAACTGGTTAAACGTTTATGTAACAAGATCAGACTGCACACCAATGAAATATCAAGAATAAAAACGGAAAACGTGGAAGATGCGGAGATAATAATTATTTCTTACGGTGCTCCATCTAGATCAGCACTTAAAGCAGTAAGAACAGCTCGTGATCAGGGTTTGAAGGTTGGTTTTATCAAAATTGATGTGGTATGGCCCTTCCCTGAAGAAATGATACAAAAAGCAGTGGGTAATGCCCAGCGGGTGATTGTAGTGGAGATGAACCTTGGACAGATATTTTATGAGGTTCAAAGGGTTCTTCCCGAAGTAAAAGTAGAATTAGCTCCTAAAATAGGTGGAGAAATGCACCTTCCTGAAGAGATCTTGAAACAGATCAATTCAAAGAAAGATTGAATTAAGCTATAAACCAAGTATTGTTTAGATCAACTGAGATTTAGTATCAATAGACAAATATTATTGATTTTCATCCCATGGAGATGGAGAAGATGGACGAAAACAGGGAAAATCGCTTTATGAAGTACTTAAGGAAGGATAGACTTCCTCATATATTCTGCGCAGGATGCGGTAATGGTATTGTAATGAACACATTCTTCAATGGTATGGAAATGGCAGGGGTGAATTTTGAAAAGGTGGTGATGGTATCAGGGATAGGATGCTCCTCCCGAATACCAGGATATGTGAAATGTGACTCCCTTCACACCACCCACGGCCGCCCCATATCATTTGCCACAGGTATCAAACTAGCCAATCCAGAAAATGAAGTGGTGGTATTCACTGGAGATGGTGATGCAGCAGCCATAGGAGGAAACCACCTTATCCACGGTGCCAGACGTAACATCAACATCACAGTCATATGCATCAACAACAGTATCTACGGCATGACTGGGGGTCAGATCAGTCCCACCAGCCCTAAAGGGAGTTATGGATCCACAGCACCCTACGGGGCACTTGAAAGACCATTTAAACTTTCTGAAATGGTTAAAGCTGCAGGAGCAACCTATGTTGCCAGATGGACAACTGCACAACCAGTACAACTTTCCAACGCCATTAAAAAAGCCCTTAAAAATAAGGGATTCTCATTCATAGAGGTAATGTCTCAATGTCCCACCTACTTTGGTCGTAAGAACAAAATGCGATCACCCATTGAAATGTTGAAATGGATGAAGGAAGAGAGCATTGTTAAAAGAAGAGCAGACAAACTTTCGGCAGAAGAACTGGAAGGAAAGATCATAGTGGGAGAATTCCAGAATAAAAAGGAACCTGAATTCTCAGAAAAGGTCTGCCAGTTATTAGAAGCCCAATGTACAACTGGAAAACCATCATCAACAAGATCAGCATATGGGGGGGACTAAAACATGCGAAAAGAAGTTAGAATAGCTGGTTTTGGAGGTCAGGGGATTATACTGGCGGGAATTGTGATAGGCAAGGCCGCAGCTTTATATGATGGTCTACAGGCAGTTCAAACCCAATCTTATGGGCCGGAAGCACGGGGTGGTGCATCCAGAACTGAAGTGGTTATCAGTGATGAGGAAATAGATTATCCTAAGGTACAACATCCAGACATATTCGTGGCCATGTCTCACGAAGCCCTCCTTGCCTACCTGAAAGGGCTTAAACCAGGAGGGATCCTGATAATAGATCCGGACTTGGTGATGGAGGATGAGATCAGTTCCTTTATAACCGAACATAACATTCAAGTTCATCATGCTCCTGCCACCCGCACTGCCGATGAAAAAGTAGGACTACGGATCGTGGCTAACATAGTAATGATCGGAGCCATAACCGGCTTTACTGGAATAATATCTGAAGAAGCTGCCCGTAAAGCCATAGCAGCAAGTGTTCCTCCGGGAACAGAGGACAAAAACCTTTCTGCATTCGAAGCAGGAATAGAACTTTCCCGTGAGGAGGCATAGTTAATGAAGATCCATGAATATCAGGCTAAAGAGATCTTCCACAATGCCGGAATATCCACCCCCCAAAGTATAGTGGCTGAAACTCCTGAAGAAGCAGAAAAAGCCGCTATTAAGATTGGTAAACCAGTGGTCATAAAATCTCAGGTTCTTGTTGGGGGAAGAGGTAAAGCTGGAGGCATTAAATTTGCTCAAAACCCTGAAATGGCCTATCAACTAACAGAAAAACTTTTAGGAACACAAATCCGTGGAGAAACTGTCCAAAAAGTTATGGTTGAGGCGATGCTGGATATTCACGATGAGATTTACATGAGCGTGGCAGTGGATCGATCCGCCCGAAAACCCCTTATAATGGCTAGCATGGCTGGTGGGGTGGATATCGAAGAAGTAGCCAGGCAAACACCTGAAAAAATTGTTAAATACCATTTAGATCCGCTGGATCAGTTTTTACCATACCAGGCCCGTGAAATAGCTCGTAAAATGGGGGTTAACTCTAAGTTGATATCATCGGTGGGTGGGATCATCTGGAAACTCCATCAAATATTCCAGAATTATGATGCTAACATTGTCGAGATCAACCCCCTGGTTTTAACCAGTGATGGTTTGGTTGCTGCTGATGCTAAGCTGGATATTGATGATGATTCTTTATACCGTCACCAGGATCTGGCACAACTACAGACAGAACCTCGTGATGAATTTGCTTATGTGAAACTGGATGGAAACATAGCAGTCATTGGTAACGGTGCTGGTTTAACTCTTACTGGTATGGACATGCTCAAATTATACGGTGGAAAACCAGCAACATTCCTGGACATTGGGGGAGGAGCCTCACAGGACAACATTGCCAGGGCATTGAACCTGGTTATTTCTAACCCCAATGTTAAAGTAGTGTTTTTAAACGTTTTAGGAGGTATTACAAGGGCGGATGATGTTGCAAACGGTGTTATCACTGTTTTGAAAGGTTCAGAAAGAGAGGTACCCCTGGTCATCAGACTTACCGGTACCAATGAACAAGAAGGGCAACGCATCCTAAAAGCAGCAGGGATTAGTTATGAAACTTCCATGGGGGCCGCAGCTAAAAAAGCAGTTGAAATATGTAATAGTTTGGAATAATCTCTTTTTTTATTATCCTTTTGTCATGTGCATCCCAGTTTATAATATTAATTTCAACATCCTATCTTAAACTTTTTTTGACAACCACCACATGAGCTATTACCATGGCCGATAAGAACATGTAGGTTACCATAGCAGCTCCGTTTATTGTTCTGTTAAATAAGAAGAGTCCGACAATGGTTTGAGCTATGAAAGCAGTTAATGCACCTATTAAAAGAGCTTCTCTTCCAAGATAAACCCTGCTTCCCACTCTCCTTTTGCTTCGGTACTTACGGAGCACATAAAATCCACAGCACATAACAATGACACACCAACCAAGCAGTGCTAAGAGACCACCATATCCGAAGTCAAAGGCAATCCCAAAGATTCCAGGGAGCATGTAATCAATTATATCTTTTTTAACAACTAAAACTCCGAAAAATAGTGGGAAAGGTAGTGTAAGTTTACTTATAAGTGTCATGGGGAGTGTGATATATCCGTCGGATCCACCTAGGCAGTTTGCCCCCCAATAACATGAACCCTGGACGTGTCCCCACAAAGTCGTGTTTTTTATCACCATTTTAATACTGGGAAGAGCATATTCCTCTAATCGACTCAAACGGAGCATGGGACTTAGAACTTCAGCATTAAAAAGTTTGGCTAATAATTCCAAAACGGCGAAACCACCAATAACTGCTCCAACTGCCGTAAATATCCTCTTTCGGGTTATTTTCACGCTTCTACGGAAGCTTTTGGATGTGATAAAGTAGGCAAGGAACCATCCTAGGAACCATAGTATCAAAAATGATCTGTGCATCAAACCTCCTGCAATGGCTATTACAGCAAAGAGGATTAGCGAAATGGCAGTGATAGATGTTGATTTGATGTCAACTTCACTTAACAGACTGGCTGATGCTGAAAGGGTGGTCCATGCAAAAACTGCCAGCGGACCAAATGGGTGGGTGAATTCCTGATGAGAAACATAGGGCAGGAAGAGGAGGGCAGTATCCACACTGAAAAGTCCTGCCAAGAACATGGTTAGAATAAGGGATAAAAACAAAACCATGCTCAGGGTAAATGGGATAATGTTTAAAAGGAGTATAACACCCATCTGTATTATTGCGGCAACTTCTATTATGAATTGTAGATGATTTTGAGCAATTAACATGTTATCACAATGGTATTATGTTTTGGATAGATCTCCTGCGCAGGTGTCATTTTTTTTAATGTTTACACTTGTATATTATGTGGGTTGGAAATAATTTCTGATCTTGATAATTCAGAGGCATGTCTTATATTTTTTTAGTATTCAGTTGTAGGTATGATTTGTAAGGATGTTCTTAATTTGGATAGTATTATATTAAACTTATTTTGTGTTTTTAAATTAGATAAAACTCATTATATAATCTACAAAGCTCTGTAAGTAGTTTATTATTTGTTGGATTATTCCCTGGGATTGGGATGCCTGTTGTGTTGCAAGTTCAAGTTGATTTTTGAAGTCAGTAAGACTATCCTGAGCTTTTTGAGAGTTAGCTATAGCATCAGCTATTTGTTGTGCCTGGGCATCTGTCAAATTGATGTTCAGGTTGGCGGCAATGTTAATCACGATAGCCTTTATTTGGGCGGGGTCCTGCAAATTCTGGTTTTTTGCTTCCTGTTGTGCCTGATCAAACAATTCTGCGATTTTATCAGGGTCATGGCCGGTTTGGTCAGCTATCTGGCTTTCGGTGTATAATGATTCAGTGGCTGCTTGTTTGGCTTCTTCAGGTATAGGAGTACCAACAGCAATTTCATATGATTTTAACACACCGGTTAATGCTGATTCACCGGTAGCACTAACTGGTGAAGTTACCACTACATAACCATTTTCTATTCCAGTTGATTTCAGGGCAGTGGCGTACATTTTCGATGTTACTACGGTAATTTTGCTGTTATCCACAACAACTTTGATCCCCTGACTGTAGCTCAAGTCTACCATGGCACATGAAAATATCTGGCTAGACGGGTACGTCCGGCCGGTGATGTCCTTGGAGATTTCATTAACTTCTGCAGCGGTAACCACTTTACTATTAGCTTCATTCACATTTCTACTGGTGTGAGATTCAAAATAATTTAGCACCGTATTTTTATATGATGGATTACTGTATGTTGTCTCCCCGTAGGTGATTGCAAAACCAGAATTATCCGTATTTGTACTTGCACTGTATATGGGACTTAAAACAACAACCATTATTATTAAAGCCAGTAACAATCTTTTCATCTTACCACTTCTCTAGCATTTTATTGTTGGGAACAGATTTCTAAATTAATTAATAGTGTTTTTATGAGTAACACCTAATTAAATTTATGGGAAAATGATTCAAAGAAGTGATTAGGTTCCATAACACTCTCTGACTTTTAGATGATACCTATAAGAAGTATTATGATGAAGTTGTGAAAATTCTTCAGAGTTTTTGTCTTAAATAGAGTTCATGGTAATAGCAAATTAGTGGTAATTAATTCAGGCCAGTAAAACCACCCTGCTCTCAGGGGAGTGGTCAACGATCTTCCGCCCACATAAAACAGCAATTGATTGGGCAAATCGGTAAACTTCGTCATTTTTTGGCATATTGTCTAATTTTAATCGTTCTCGAGAACTTCCAACGTACATGTATGCTTTGATCTCCACAAAATCAGGATTACTCTCACTGATGATCTTGGCATAATCTTCAGGGTTGTTCATATTATATCCAGATACACAAGTTATCCTGATGACAGTCCTACATTTGAAACTGGACAAAAGTTCCAGGGACTGATTTAACTTTTCCCATCCATCTTTTATTTGTGGATCACAAATATTTTGATATATCTCAAGATTAGGAGCATCAAGGGACAGATATAATTGTGTTGGTTCCATCTTCATGTTTGCTAATTTTTCAGGACTCACACCATTACTGACCAGGAAAGTGGTGAAATGCCTTTTTTTGTACTCTTCCAGTAATTCATCAATGGCAGGGTAGAGTAAAGGTTCACCGGCCAGTGATATGGCCGCATTGGTGGGGTTCTGGGCTTCTTTCAGTTTCTTTTGATTTGCACGCGGATTGCCAAAATAACCCACCAGCAGTTTTCGCTGGGCTTGTATACATTCATCGATTATTTCACCGGGTTCATCGAATTCTTCATCCCAAGTAGTGTTGGTAATGGAAACATCTCTCCAACAGAACAGGCATTTATGATGGCAGAATGGGATGCTGGGTGACATCTGGAGACACCTATGGCTTTTGATACCATAAAACTTTTCTTTATAGCAAACACCCTCATCCAGAAGGCTTTTTTTGGTCCAGTGACATACTTTAGCAGCAGCATGCCTTTTTGTCCCAACAAAACGATATCCTTTTTTTTCTAATGATTCTAAAGCTTGATCTGATAGTGGCATGTCTACTTCCACCTAGTATGAATTTTCATTAGTCTACAATAAATTACCAACTAATTTAACATATTAACATGACATTTATAATAAGTAATTATGATGTGTATGATTTATTATATGACATGGCAAAAAGTGGATTTTTGAGGATCAATTACTTAGTGTAGATGTCAATTCAATGATTGTTAAATATGTTTGGAATTGGAATTTTATCCCACATAGAATTTTTTCACGCCTACCATTTCTTCAAACTCAAAATATTTTGATTAAAAAAAATTATTAATTATAATGGTTTTAATGACTTAATGTTATTAATAGAAAAGAATCAGACCTCTATTGTCTAAAAAGGCTTTATAATCTCTTAAATGGGATTAAGATCCATATTAACTTCTTTTTATAAAAAGTCTTGATTTGGTGGTCTTTAATCATTTAAAGTTAGATTAATTCCGTTTTATGCCTTATAAGGGCGTAAATCACTAATATATTATTGAATTGGATATCCTTATTTTAGGGAAATAGGCTTTAAATTAAGCTGATTTATTAAAAATAATAAAGGAAGGTGCTTATCCGAGATTGTTAATATAAATAACTTGTCAGTGTGTCTTAATTGTTTAAAGAAGCCCTCTTTGGTCCTTTTTTCGAAAATTATTTCGAAACCTTTATAAGCTAAGTAGGTTCCATCATAAAGTAGTCCAAGAGGGTCCTATGAAACGAATTTTATGGGACACGGAGGCGGTATAATTAAGCGTGTGAAGCGAAATTCTACTTATGCAGTACTATGTATGTTATGTTTGGTTCTGGCGGCTGTTCCTATTTCAGGTGCAGTTGGTGACCAAGATAACAATGTGAACAATGAAAATTCTGCTAGTGATCTGAAAGTCGGAGTTAGCAGTGA